>JASHQJ010000428.1 GCA_030037595.1 Candidatus Binataceae bacterium | reverse complement strand
CGAGAGACCGTCCTGGCCCTGGCTCAGGAGAAAGTGAAAGCGGCGGTTCGTATCCTCGGCGAGGCCGAAACCCGCGAACTGGCGCATCGTCCAGAGGCGCCCGCGGTACATCGAGCCGTAAACGCCGCGCGTGTACGGATACTCGCCTGGGTAGCCAATTCGCTCTTCGACGTCGGCGCTGAGGTCGGCCGAGGTGTAGAGCGGGTCGAGCTCCATGTCGGAGACGGTCGAAAAACGAATCGGCCGCTCGCTGGCCTCTTTGTAGGTGGACTCAAACCACTTGTTCTTGGTTTCCACGTGGATTCCTCAGCGGTTGCCCAGAACCTGGCCCGCGATCACCAGGCGCTGAATCTCAGAAGTGCCCTCGTAAATTTCGGTAATCTTGGCGTCGCGAAAATAGCGCTCGACCTTGAATTCTTTCGTATAGCCATAGCCGCCGTGGATCTGCACCGCCTCGGTGGCCGATTTCATCGCCGTTTCGGCCGCGAACAGCTTGGCCATGGCGGATTCCTTCGAGCACGCCGTGCCGCGATCCTTGAGCGTCGCCGCGCGGAGCGCGAGCAGGCGCGCTGCGTCCACCGCGACCGCCATATCAGCCAGTTTCCACTGGATCGCCTGGTAGCTGGTGAGCGGCTGGCCGAACGTCGTGCGATCCTGCGCGTACTTGAGCGACGCTTCCAGCGAGGCGCGAGCGATTCCGATCGCCTGCGCCGCGATTCCAATCCTGCCGCCGTCGAGCGTCTTCATCGCGACCTTGAAGCCGTCGCCCTCGTTCAGGATCAGGTTGTCGCGCGGCACACGAAGATCAGTGAAGCTGAGCTGCGCCGAATGTGCGCCATGGATTCCCATCTTGTCTTCGACGCGTGTGACGGCCCATCCCGGCGAACTGGTCTCGACCGCGAACGCGCTGATTCCCTTGTGACCTTTCTCCGGCTGCGTCATCGCGAATACGATCGCGACCTTGGCCTGGGGCGCGTTCGTGATAAAATTCTTGGTGCCGTTCAACACGTAGGAATCGCCATCGCGCACGGCGCGCGTCTTCTGCCCCGCGGCGTCAGAGCCTGCCTGCGGCTCGGTGAGTGCGAAACATCCGAGCCAATCGCCGGACGCCATCTTCGGCAGGAAGTGGCGCTTCTGCGGCGCGGCCGCGAGGCCCAGTATCGGCCATGATGCGAGCGACGAGTGCGCCGACACGATCACGCAGGTGGACGCGCATTCGACGGCGAGTTCCTCGAGCACGAGTGCGTACGCGACGTGGTCGAGGCCCGCGCCGCCGAACTCTTCCGGGATAAAGATGCCGAGCATGCCGAGCTTGGAGAGTTCGGCGATCGCCTCGGCCGGATAGCGATGCGTCCTGTCCGCTTCGACGCCGATCGGTCCGAGCTTTTCACGCGCGAAGCGGCGCGCAGTATCCCGTGCGCCACGCTGCGCTTCCGTCAGTTCCAGTTCCATCGAAATCGATGTGCGTACAAACTCAGAAGTCCGTACGGGCTCATTTCTAATGTTTAGCCTAGATAGAGATCAGCGTCGATAGAAACGCGTCACGGCGGCGCGATTTGCGCGAACGATCGTTCAGACTTTGCGTTCAGGAATTGGTTATGCGAGACGCGCGCCGTAGAGCGGGCTATCGATGCTGCCAGTTTGGCGGGCGCTTGTCGACGAACGCGCTCGTTCCCTCGACGCGATCGGCGCTCGCGAACACTACGCCGAACGCCTCCTGCTCGAAGCGAAGTCCAGCGTCCTGCTCCATCGTGATCGCGGCGCGAAGCGCGGCCTTAGCCTGGCGGAGCGCGAACGCGGACTTGCTCGCGATCTTTTCCGCGAGCTTGCGCGCCGTGTCGATCAACTGGTCGGCGGGCACGACCTGGTTCGCGAGATGCCATTCGAGCGCAGTCTTTGCGTCGAACATCTCACCCGTCATGATCAATTCGCGCGCCTTGTTGTGGCCAATACGATGCGGCAGGCGCTGCGTGCCGCCGAAGCCCGGGATAAGGCCGAGATTGATTTCAGGCTGGCCGAAGCGCGCCCTGTCACTCGCGATAATCAGGTCGCAAGCGAGCGCGAGCTCGAGCCCACCGCCGAGCGCGAAGCCGTTGACCGCGGCTATCACCGGAATCGCGAGATCCTCGAAACTCTCCATCACGCGATGACCGAGCCGTCCGAACTCGAGACCCTCGGTCGGCGTCATCTTAGCCATTGCGGCGATATCCGCACCCGCGACGAAGGCACGATCGCCCGCGCCGGTGATGATCAGAACCCGCACCGAAGCATCGTTGCGGACTTCGCGAATCACGCGCGCCATCTCTTCGAGCACGTTGCGGTTGAGCGCATTGAGCGCGGCCGGCCGATTCACCGTCAGCGTTGCGATAGCGCCTTGGTCGAAGACGAGTTCCTTGAGCTCCATTGCAATACTCCCTCGCGTGAAATTAGCGGAGATGTGACTCGCGCGGCGCGCGATTGCTTACGCGTTCTTAATCCGCCATGAAACGGCGACGGTCAACCCCTCCGAACCGCGCGATGCTCTTGCGCCAGCCCCTTGCGCACGAAAAAATGCGCGGGTGGCAAGATTGTCCGTGATCCGCTTCGCATTAGTTGTTTGCGTCCTCACCTTAATACCCGCCCTTTTCGCTTGTACGACGCCCGCTGAAGACGTCGCACAGAAGATCCAGACCAAGGCCGACGAAACGTGCAAGGCTGGCAACGAAGCCGCGTGCCACACGATCATCCAGGTGCTCGGTCCGACGAAGGTCGCTTTCGAGTCCACGCTGTCAGTGGACGAGCTGAGAGAGGACTGCACTTCAGGCAAGCACATCGCATGCGAGCAGCTCGCGGTGAAGCACGCCGAGCTGAGCTCATGGTGCTCTACTGGCAACTCGCGAGCGTGCGCGGAGGTCGAGGCCGATGCGTGGCCGCACGGATGGGACGAGCCGGCGCTGCTGGACGCGGCGCGCCTCGGATGCATCCAGGGCAAGTTCCAGAAGAACTCCGACACCTGCCAGGCGCTAAGCACGCTGTAGCAGTTATCCGCGATCCTCGAAGCCGAGATGCATCATCATCTGGTCGAGCGTCTGATCAACAGCCAGGTATTGGCTCATCGAGATGAAGAGCAGGCATCCGCGAGCGTCGTCATCGACGGTCTTCTCGACAATCTTGAGGACGTGTTCGGCATTGATGAGCGCCGCTTGGTCCTCGGTCGTGCACCGAAGCCACATGATCGGTTCCCCCTGATTTCACTGACGAGAAGTTACTCGTTATCGCCACAGTCGCTCTCCCCTGGTCTGGGAGAAGAGATAGAACCTCAGCGCAAATGCCTTGCTCGCTGATGAGCGGCCCCACTCGGTGTCCGATTCACGATGCGAATCGAACACCGGCCTCTCGCGGCTTGCGGCTTCCGCCCCAAGGGGTCGGCCGCGGGCGAGGCGGTTCAGAAACCGTGCGACTAGTACTCCGGCTTGAAGTCGAAGTGATGGATCGCCTCGATAAAGCGGATCGTGCGGGTCTTCGAGCGCATCACCACGCTGTTGGTCATCGCGCCGCCGGAGAAGAATCGCACGCCGCGGAGATAATCGCCGGTGGTCACGCCCGTCGCCGCGAACATCACGTTGTCGCCCGCCAGTTCCTCGAGCGTGTAGCGATGCTTCAAGTCCATGATGCCCATTGCGAGGCACGCCTCGGCTTCCTCCGAGTTGCGCGGGACGAAACGGCACTGCATCTCGCCACCGGCAGAGCGAATCGCCGCCGCGGCGAGCACCCCCTGATGCGCTCCGCCGACGCCGATCAGCATGTCGATTTCGCTCTCGGGTCGCGTGGTCGCGATCGCCGCTGACAGGTCGCCGGCAGTGAGCATTTTGATTCCGGCGCCCGCGCGCCGCACTTCAGCAATCAGCTTTTCGTGACGCGGACGATCGAGAATCGCAATGCGGAGATCCTCGACGTAAACGGTCTTCGCTTCGGCGAGCGCCTTCAGGTTGTCCGCGGGAGAGCGATCGATATCGATCACGCCGCGGCCCGACGGACCGGTCGCGATCTTATCCATGTAAGTGTCCGGGCAGAGCAGGATCTTGTTGCGTTCGGACACCGCGACGCATGCGAGTGCGTTCGGTCCGCCAGTCGCCGTGATAATCGAACCTTCGAGCGCGTCGAGCGCGATATCGACCTCGGGTCCCGCGCCGGTGCCGACGATTTCGCCGGTGTAGAGGAATTCGGCATCGTCTTGCGTGCCTTCGCCGATCACGATCTTGCCGTCCATCGCGATCGAGTTGAGAGTTTTGCGCATCGCGTCGCAGGCCGCGCGATCGGCCATCCGCTCGTCGCCCTTGCCGATGAAACGAGCCGAGGCCAGCGCTGCGGCCTCGGTCGCGCGTACGACTTCAAGGGCCAGGTTCCGCTCCATCCAATCCTCCGTTCAGTTGGATGCCGACTTGCGGGCGTGATCGAACAGCGCGCCGATCAACTCGTGGCCGCGCTCGAAGCTGATCTTGGTCTTTGAACCTTCGGCCTCGGTGTAGCGCCGCGCGTCAGCTTTCGCCGCCCGATATTCAGTGGAAGTCAGCAGCGCGAATGGCACAGGCTCGGGCGAATGAGTCTTGAGTTTGCTCGGCGTCGCGTGATCGGGCATCAGCAGGATGCCGAAGTCGTCCATCTGAGCGAGCCCTTCCAGCATCGGGCCGATAATCAACTCGTCGATTCGCTCGATTGCCTCGGTCTTCAGATCGGCGCGTCCCATGTGACCGGCTTCGTCGGGCGCCTCGATATGAAGCAGGAGAAAGTCGCGGTCATTCAGCGAGGCGAGGCCGTAGCGGCCTTTGGCTGCGTAATCGGTATCGAGGAATCCGGTGGCGCCCGGGACCTTGATCAACTTGAGACCTGCGAGGCGCCCGAGTCCGTTGACGAGATCGACCGCGGAGATGACCGAGCCTTCGACGCCGAAGCGCTCCTTGAGCGTGGGCACGGCAGGGCGCGTGCCCTGACCCCAGAACCAGATTGAAGTTGCCTCGGGTTTGCCCGCCGCGCGCCGCGCCTTGTTGACAGGATGATTCGCGAGAATATCGGCCGCGCGCGTCATCAGATCACGGAGCATGTCGGCGCCTTCGCCCTTCGGCAGATGAGTATCGACCGCTTTGCCTGTTATGTCGTGCGGAGGGGTAAGATTCGTATGCCCGACGCCCTTGTGCCAGACCATCAGATGCCGATAGCTGACGCCGTTGTAAAACTCGATCGGGCCGCCACCAAGCTCGCGATTGATATCGCCGACGATCTGCGCCGCTTCCTCGCTGCTGATATGTCCCGACGTGAAATCATTCATGGTGCGCGGGCCGCCGTCGCCAGGCCCGACCGACACGAGGTTCATGCGGAAGATGATGTCGTCGGGCGCCATCTCGATTCCCTGGCTTGCGGCTTCGATCGGCGCGCGGCCGGTGTGGAAGCGAGCAGGGTCATAGCCGAGCATCGTCATCGTGCCGACGTCGCTGCCTGACGGCATGCCCTTCGGAATCGTGGCGACCATGCCGAGCGTGCCGCGTGTCGCGAGCAAATCCATGTTGGGCTTGCGCGCGGCTTCGAGCGGAGTCTTGCCGCCGAGTTCTTCGCACGGCCAGTCGGCCATGCCGTCGCCGTGAATGATTACGTATTTCATCAGACGGTTGCCGCGCCTAATCGCGCTCCAGGATTTTCATTACCTTTTCGATATCGGGCTCGCAGACAATAGTGTTGCTCAGGTTCTTGAGCGCGGTGTCCGGGTCCTTGAGACCATGCCCGGTAAGAGTGCAGACGATCACCGACCCCGGTTTGATTCCGCCGGTCGCGCCAAATTTCAAAAGACCCGCGATGGATGCGGCCGACGCGGGTTCCGCGAATATGCCGCCAGATGCGATCAGCCGGTATGCGGCGAGAATCTCGGCGTCGGTGACAATGTCGATAATCCCGCCAGACTCGTCACGCGCCGAGGTTGCGCCTTTCCAGCTGGCAGGATTCCCAATCTTGATCGCGGTCGCGACCGTATGCGGATCGTCAATCGGATGGCCAACGACGATCGGCGCCGATTCCGCCGCCTGGTAGCCCATCATCTTCGGCACGCGCGTCGCGAAGCCTTCCTCTTTATATTCCTGGTAGCCGGCCCAGTAGGCAGTGATATTGCCCGCGTTCCCAACGGGTAGAAAATGATGAGACGGCGCGTCGCCGAGCTGGTCGCATATCTCGAACGCCGCGGTTTTCTGGCCCGCGATACGATCGGGATTCACGCTGTTGACGAGGCGGATTCGGAGCGGGTCGCGCTCGGCAAGATCGCGCACGACCTTCAAGCAGATGTCGAAGTTGCCAATCACCTCGAGCACTCGCGCACCGTGCATCACGCTCTGCGAGAGCTTGCCGAGTGCGACGGCGCCCTTCGGAATCAAAACATAAGCTTTAAGTCCGGCGCGCCCGGCGTATGCGGCTGCGGATGCCGCCGTGTTGCCGGTCGAGGCGCAGATCACGGCGCGAGCGCCTTCGCCGAGCGCCTTCGAGATCGCGACCGTCATCCCGCGGTCCTTAAAAGAACCGGTCGGGTTGGCACCCTCGAACTTCAAGTGAACCTTTATGTTTGGACCGAGCCGCGCGGCGATCGATGGCGCCTCGATAAGCGGCGTGTTGCCTTCGTTAAGCGTGACGACGGGCGTCGAATCGGTAACGGGCAGGAAGCGGCGGTAATGTTCGATCAATCCGGGCCACTGAAAGAGCCGTTGGTGAGAATCGGATTTTCGATCTGCCGCCATCGCCTTAGAGCTTCTCCTCGATTCGAATGAACGCGGGCGCCTCGTCCACGATACGGCGCTGGCGAATTTCGCCGAGAGCGCGTTTTAAATTTCGCTCGGGCGACTCGTGCGTGCGCATAATGACCGGCACAGTGCTCCCGGCTCCACGGCCCTTCTGAATCACCGACGCAATCGATATCCCCCGCTTGCCCAGCACCGATGCGATCGCGCCCAGCACACCGGGCTTATCACGCGCCGCGAAGCGCAAGTAATACTCGCATACCACGTCGTCCATCGGACGGACACTGGCGCGCCGGATGAGTTTAACAGGAAGGCCGAGGGCATGCGCGCGCCGCGCGCCGTCGGCGACGCGGTAGCGCGCGATTTCGAGGATATCCGCCATCACCGCGGTCGCGGTCGGAAGCTGCCCCGCGCCAAGCCCCGAGTACATCGTCCATCCGAGCGCTTCACCATGGATATAGATCGCGTTGAAGGCTCCGCCGACGCTGGCGAGCAAATGCCGCGAGGGGAGCATCGTAGGATGCACGCGTGCCTCGATCGCGCCGTCGTCGTCCTTGGCGATCGCGAGCAGCTTGATCGTGAATCCAAGCTCGCGCGCGTACGCGATATCGGCCTGCGTGATCGCTGTGATTCCCTCGGTGTAAACCTGCTCAGGAGTGAGTAGGGTGCCGAACGCGAGCGTCACCAGGAGACAGAGCTTGTGCGCGGAGTCGTGGCCTTCGATATCGAGGCCGGGATTAACTTTCTCAGCGAGACCTTTCTCCTGTGCGTCGGCGAGCGCGTCTTTGAACTCGACGCCTTCCTCGCTCATTTGCGTGAGAATCGAGTTGCAGGTGCCGTTGACGATTCCATAAAGCGCGCGCTGACGATCGCCCGCGAGCGCGTCGCGCAGCGTGCGGATAATTGGCACGCCGCCTCCGACGCTCGCCTCGAAGCCGAGGGCGAGTCCATGCTTGCCGGCCTCGCGAAAGACCTCGTCGCCGTGTTCGGCGAGGAGCGCCTTGTTGCCCGTCACGACATCCTTGCCGGCCGCGAGTGCTTTCAAGATGAGCGAGCGAGCGGGCTCGACGCCGCCGAACAGCTCGACGACGATATCCACGTCGTCGCGAACGATCAGACTCTCGGTGTCGCGCGTAATCAGTTTTGACGTGATACCGAGAGAGGGGATTGGCTTCAGGCTGCGATCGGCGACGCCGGCGAGTTCGAGCGGCGCACCGATCTTATTTGCGTAGGCAGCAGCGTTAGCGCGAAGCAATCGCACCACGCCCTCGCCGACGGTGCCGCATCCGAGCAGGGCGATTCGTACGGGTTTCAATCAGGTCCTCCCCGGCGCGGATGAAAACGACTTCAGATCAGGAGCCGCTCGCGGCGCGGGGGAAGCGCGCCTGGCCGCGCGCGAGAGCTTGCCGGATACCGCGGATAGCCTGGCGCGTGCGATGTTCATTCTCGATCAACGCGAAGCGGACGAAGCCGTCGCCGTCGGCGCCGAAGCCGACGCCCGGCGATACTGCAACCTTCGCCTCGGCGAGCAGGAACTTGGCGAACTCGAGCGAGCCCATCTCGCGGAACGGCTCGGGAATGGGCGCCCACGCGAACATCGTGGCCTTTGGCTTTTCGACCGGCCACCCTGCGCGATTGAGGCCATCGACCAGCACGTCGCGCCGGCTCTTGTACATCGCGCAAATTTCGGACACGCAATCCTGCGGACCATTGAGCGCCGCGATCGCCGCGACCTGCACGGGAGTGAACATGCCGTAGTCGAAATACGATTTGAGACGCGCAAGCGCGCCGATCATTTCGCGATTGCCGACGGCGAAGCCGACGCGCCATCCGGGCATGTTGTAACTCTTAGACAGCGTGAAGAACTCGACGCCGATTTTGCGCGCGCCCGGAATCTGCATCATGGATGGAGGCTGGTAACCGTCGAAGCAGAGATCCGCGTAGGCGAAATCGTGCGCGACCATGATGTTGTTCTCGGTCGCGAATTCGACCACGCGCTTCATGAACTTGAGGTCGACAGTCGCCGTGGTCGGATTGTGCGGGAAGTTCATGATGAGGAACTTCGGCCGCGGCCAAGTACGCTCTACCGTCGCGGTGAGCTCGTCGAAGAATTCCTCGCCGCGGCGGAGCGGAACGCCCTGTACCTGTGCGCCCGCGATAATGCATCCGTACTGATGAATAGGGTAGGTGGGGGTCGGCGCGAGGACGACGTCGCCCTGGTCGAGAATCGCGAGCGCCATGTGCGCGATTCCTTCCTTCGAGCCGATCGTCACAATCGCTTCGGAGTCGGGATCGAGCTCGACCCCATAGCGGCGCTTGTACCAGTCGGTGATCGCGAGGCGCAGCTTGTAAACGCCGCGCGACACTGAGTAGCGATGATTGGCGGGCTTGGCTGCCGCCTCGACGAGCTTGCTGACGATGTGCGGTGGGGTCTGATCGTCGGGATTTCCCATGCCGAAGTCGATAATGTCCTCGCCGGCGCGGCGGGCCTTAAGGCAGAGCTCGCCGATCGCGTTGAAGACATAGGGCGGGAGTCGCTTGATTCGTGGGAAATCCATTTTTCTCCGCTCTGGCCGCGGCCCGCGCGACCTTTTAGTTTTAACTGACGGCCTGCTGCTCCGCTAGTAGCGGGCGCGGGCGGCCCGTTCGTTCGTATTCCTCGGCAACTTCACGACGGCTTTATTCGGCCCCACTCGCCGCGATCACACCCTCATCGGCGCGCGATCTCAGAGCCCAATAGATCGGCGCCGCGAGCATCGAGAGCAGACCGGCTGCCTGCCACGCGATCGGAATTCCATACACATCGGCGATCCAGCCGTTGGCGAGGAGGCCCATCGATCCGCCCGCCGTCTGGAAGGTGCTGTTGAATGAGAGCAGCGTCGCGCGCTGGTCGGACTCGATTTGCTCGTTGAACCAGCTCTGCAGCAAGGGCTGCAGCGCGCCGAACGCTAGATTCATCACGAAAAGGATGGCGAGCATCAACCACGGCTTGCCGCCGAAGAGTCCGGCGAAGGCCAGCCCTGCACCGGTTATCAGGACGAGGATCGCGGCGCGTGACGGACGCGTCGCTTCGTCCAGGTAGGCACGCGCGACGACCTCGGCGCCGATCATCCGCGCGATCGCGAGCGCGCAGTATATCCAGCCGATGATCCAGATCCCGACGTTGAATGACGTATCGAACAAGATCGGCCACTCGACCCAGTACGGTCCCCACGCGGCGAAGGCGACTGCCCCCGCTGTGCTCAGCATCAGGACCGTGCGGGCGGAGAATCCGCGCCTAAGGCCCGAAGAGACGCGGCCTGCGATCTGCGCGGGCATCGCAACAAGGTGTAGATGCGTCGAGCGCGGGCGCTCGTCATGCATCAGGCGGTAGGCGAAAATGCCGCTGATTAGGTATCCCGTCGCGCCGAGCAGCCATGGATAAGCGATGTTGATATCGGCGACATAGGCGCCGATCATCGCGGAGCCCATGAATCCTACAGCGTTGAGCTGCGAGATGCGGGAAAAGAGGCGATCCTTCATGCCGTCGTAGCCGGCATCGTCCAGCGCATCAACGCCCCAAGCATCGATCGCGCCGTTTCCAAACGTCGTCCCGATTCCGTCGATACTCTCGGCAATGAGGAAGACGAAGTAATGACGCGCGAAGAAATAGAGCATGAACGCCGAGACTCGCAGCATCGCGCCGAGCACGCAGGAGCGGCGCCTTCCGAGCGCGTCGGCGAACGCGCCGGTCGGCACGTCAGTCAGGAACAGCACCACAAAGTAGGTCGCGAGCACGCTATTGATCTGAAACTGATTCAGTCCGCGGGCGCGCAGGAAAAGTGGATATACTCCGAACAGGAATCCTCCCGCGAAGGAATAGATCCCCCAAAGGGTGTAGTAGCGGCGAATTATGTCGCTAATCGGACGGCCATTCGGCCGGTCATTTGAATTTTCGACCCGATCCATCGCGTCCCCTCGTCCCCATCGTAAAAAAAGGCCCCGAGGCTCTTTAGCCTCGGGGCCTTTTGAGCCGGGTATCAGTGTCCGTCTAGATAGCGGCGGCGGCTTTTACAGCTATACGCACAGTGGTACCCGACATGTGAGCCACGGTAGCCGGGCGATCGCGATCAGTCAAGCTGCGCGCTTTCAGAGACGGGACGTTTCGTCGTCGGATACCTTAACTACACAGGTCTGCGGACCTTAAGACGCCGGATAGAATCGATCACGCAGAGATCGTCGTGTCGGTGAGCCGGCAAAGTCGCACCCTCTGGGCGCGCGCCCGATTCCCTGCTGCGCACAAACGGACTAGCTTGGGTGCGGCCAAAGCGTCCCGGCCGAAGCGCTCTTACGGTCGAAAATACCTTCCGCCGGCTCACCACCATCGTAGCGATGGACGTCGCCGGCTACTCCGCGAGGACGGAAGCCGATGAGGCCAGGACCACGGCTGAAGTTGCGGCGCTGCGCAGCGTGATCGAACGCACCGCAGCGGCGCACGGTGGCCGGGTGTTCAACACGGCCGGTGACGGCTTCATGCTCGAGTTCGGTTCGCCGTCGAAGCGGCATTCGCGCTGGCGGAACAATGCGAACCCAAGCTGCGCGTTGGCGTGCACCTGGGCGATGTAGTTGTGCTGCCGAACGGCGATCTCCTGGGCCACGGTGTGAACGTCGCGGCGCGCCTGATGGCTCAAAGCGATCCGGGTTCGGTGCTGGTGTCGGCCGACGTGCAACGCACGATACGCGGACCGCTGGCCGAGCGTCTCATTTCGCGAGGGATCCTCCAGCTCGACAAGATGACTGAGAGGATCAAAGGCATTCGCTCTCGCCCCTGAGCGGTCGGCTGTCGTCGCGGCGCCTTCCGGCAGCCGCGAGCCGCTTCTGGCCGTGCTTCCCTTCGACAACTTGTCCGATGATCGGGAGATGCGGTTCTTCTCGGACGGGGTGTCGGAGGAGATCATCCAGCGCCTGTCCCGCGGCGCCAGAATGAAGGTTGTCGGCCGCCCTTCGAGTTTTCAGTTTCGTGGCGCAGACAAAACTGCCCGCAAGGTTGCGAACGACCTAAGGTGCACGCACATCCTGGACGGTTCGATCCGCCGCGCGAGCGGAAGGGTGCGCATCTCCGCGCACCTGGTCGACGCGGCCTTGCAGACGACCGTATGGTCGGACCGCTACGACCGCACCTTGGAGGACATCTTCGCGGTTCAAGATGAGATCTCCGAGAACATCGCAGCGGCTCTCCATCAGACGTTCTCCAGCTTCTCGACCAAGGCGGTAGATCCTGCAGTCTATGATCTCTATCTTCGCGCTAGCCCGAAGTGCTTTGCACCGGAAGAGCTGCGTACTCATATCGGCCTGCTGGAGGTCGTCACCGAGCGCGCCCCCCATTTCGGGGAGGCATGGAGCGGGCTCGCCGCCTTGCGCGCCTGGCTGCAGGTCTATCTGCCCTTTGCCGATCGCCCAGCAAGCGCCGCGCTCGTAGCACGCCAAGTGGGGCGTGCCTTCGAATTGCGATCCGCAGAGCGTCGAAGCCATGATGGCGCAGCTCTTCGTCGTTCCGCCGTTTGGGCGGTTCCTCGAGTGCGACTCGATCCTGGAGCGCGTCCTGCGATTACCCGCTTCAGCCGACGGACGCCGACACGTCGGCTACTTCCTCCGGACCATGGGCCGGGTTCGCGAGGCTCTGGAGGAAGATGAGCGCGCCTATCGATTGGACCGGCTGCATCCGATGACTGCGAATCTCGTCGCGCTCGCCAGGATGGCGGCAGGGCGCGTCGCCGAAGCGGCGCCTGTCTTCGAAGAGCTCGTGGAGCGGCTGCCCGACATGAGTTTCCCCGTTTCGAGCCTGCTGCGGTGTTATGCATTTCAACATGACTGGACGGCGGTTGATCGATTGCTGGAGCTTGCGGACAGGCGCCAGTTGCGCGAGTTCCGAGAGGGCCTGCCGTTCATCCGAACCAAGCGTGACCCCGCGCCGCAGAATATCGAAGCCTGGCGCAGTAATTTCGAAACGCAACTCAACAAGAACGGACACATCGACGTTTCGCGCCTCGTTTACTCAGCGCATCTGGGCCTGGTCGAAGAAGCTTACCGGGCGGCCGAGACCGCGCATCTGGGACCGGCCGGAACTATTGACGACATCATGGGCCCAGACGCCTAGCGCACGTCGTTGATGTTCCAGGCTGGCATGCCCGAGTTGCGTAACGACCCACGCTTCACCCGTCTGTGTGCACGGCTGGGGCTCGTTGAGTTCTGGATGGCAACAAACAAATGGCCCGATTGCGCCGATGAAGTTCCGTACGATTTCAGAGCCGAGTGCGCAAAGGCGCCAGACATACCCAAAGGAGAATTTCGAGTTCTCAGCGAATGATTCGAGCCCTTGACCATGGGGTGTTCGTCCACGCGGACCGACGCAACCTCTTGCAGCCAAGGACCGACGACGGAGTGGGGAAACCAAATCAACACCGCATATTCCTGTTAAAGCTTTTCGATCCGTAGCGCGATCAATCAAGCCGCGCGGTCGCTGAGCGGGTGCGATTCACTCGATATCCGCCCAGGCGGTGCGAACCTTCACGAGATTGCTCGCCTTGTAGCGATGCTCAGCATATCCAGCGACGCGTAAACCGGCCTCGACGATGAAGCGGCGCGGGTCGTCGGCGGAAGCTTTCGTAGCGGTGATGAAGCCGCCCGGTCCGTAGCATGAGAGGATCACGCGCCCGCCTCTCTTGAGATAGAGGCCCGCGATCCGCTGTACCATCGCGGCGCATCGATTCGGCGCTACGAAGTCCGAGATCGCCGTCACGAAGTCGAATCGAATCGCTGGCTCGAACGACATCACGTTGCCAGTCCAGATACGATCTGCGAATTGCGGATACCGAATGCGCGCTCGCTCTGCTACTCGCGCGGAAAGCTCGAGTCCGTACGGCTTAATCGCGCAGCCCCTCTCGGCCACCCACTCCTGTAGCGTCGCCATCAGCAGACCGTTGGCGCATCCCACGTCAAGCCATGTCCCGTCGCGATCGAACGCACTAGCGATCACGCGCCGGCGCGTTTCCCAATGCGCCATGTCCCCGGATGACCCAGAGCCTCCGAAGATGTCTCCGCGCTCGTCGGCCGCGACGTAGCTCTGCTCGAGCCATCCAATGATCCGCGCCGAATATTCCTTGTCTTCGTCGGTCATCGTTCTCCTCAAGGTTCTCTGCCGTTCTGATATTTCACAAGATCGGCCTTAGAGCGCGAACGTCCGAAGATTCCAGATGCCTGCCTCCCGTACTCCCACAACCATCGACTTCAAGTCCCAGGCAAAAAAGCGACTTCACACAATCGCCCTGCTGAGGCGGTAGACTCCGATCTGGGCGGAGAGACCATCGCTGCGGCCATTGAAGTACCTCTGCCGCGCGTCCTCTGCGGTGAGAAAGATCACATTGGAAAATCCGATCCGGCGGAGCTTGGCTTCAAGCTCCACAGGCATAAACCGCGAAAGTGTCGGCTCGCCGGTCAACGCTACGGCCTTGCGAACTTCCGCAGCGTCCTCATTCTCCTCGCTGCTCGAAAGTGCTTCGGCGGCGACTTTGAATTCGAATACGATCTGACTGCCGGGAGGCAAGCGACTAACAAATTCAAATGTCGCGTGGATCGTCTCTTCGGAGAGATAATGCGTGACGCCCAACCAGGAACAGAAGGTGGGTGCACCAAAATCGAAGCAGCACTCACGCAGACCTTCTGTCAACGAGGTGGACTTAAAATCGACTGGTGCGAAAAGCAGGTTCGCCGGAGTGGGGAGGCCAGTCGCTGCGATGCGTTCCCTCTTCCGGCGCTGGGTAGCAGGATGATCGACTTCATAGATATAGAGCGAGCGAGCCCATGCGGGTTGACGGAATGCAAAGGTATCGAGGCCCGCGCCCAATAACAGATACTGGCGTATCGCATGCTTCGCGACGGCATCGAGCAGGCAGTCTTCTGCGTAACGGCTTCGCATCACGATCCGGGAACGCATCGCTTTGAAAGCAGGAGCGCTCGCTTTGACGAGTACGCTGCGGTCGGAGGGAACCTCAACTAGGCGCGCAGCGATCGGATCGACGAGAATCTTGGGTTCGTCGTCAAGTGATTGATGGAGCGCGCGTTGAAGGCCGGCCGCCTCGCTGGTCATGCTTGGTCTGTCGTTTTCCATCACACCTTGTGCTCATCACCGGATCGCTAGCTAAGAGGGACAGTCTGCGACGAATCTGCCAATTTCGGCAAGATAGTTGAACGCTTCTCCTGCGCGATTGGTCACCTCGATGAACTGAAAACGCCACCAGGTTAAAGCGACTGACTCTCGGACTTCTCTCGGAATTCCGACAGATGCTGATAACCCTGGTTGAAGGCGCGCATGCCGAACTCGGCCGCAACCTCGGCTAGGGTCCCGGGAAAGTAGCAGTAGTCTCGAATGCGGGCGATGCGACTGTCGTCTCTTCTTCGAACCGCCAGACTTCCTCAATTGCATCGTCCGCGCCGATTCGTTTGATATGAATTACGATCTGCTCGCCTTGATACTGTCGCCGCTCCACACGATGCTGATCGGTGCGATCACTTGCATAGCCATCCATACCCGCGTGAAACCACCTGCTGGTGTTCTTTGCGCGGCCGCCGCCGATTCCTTGCACCTCGATGGAGGCGGTGTCGAGCAGCATCTCGGTCAAGCGAGAAATGTCCCGTGCATTGAACGCCTCGACGAAATGATCGAGAAGCTCGACGGATGGTGCGCGACTACTCTCCCGGACGGTCGAGAGGGCTCCGCTCACACCCTGACGGCTGCGGTGCAGGGCTGCTTTGATCGCGCCGGTAGTGGTGGTGGCAAGTATGTCTGCTATCTCCTCAAGCGTGAAGTTGAAGACATCTTTCAACAGCACGGCGGCGCGCTCCTGGGGCGGCAAATGGGTGAGAAGTGCCGCGCCCGCTTCACCGCCTCGTCCAGCGAACTAACGCGCGAAGGCATCGCCTGTTCCGCCTGCTCTGGCGCTCGCGCACGGCGAACTCTGTCAATCCAAAGATTGGTCACGATCCGAAACATGTAGCTCGCAGGTTACGGATTTCGCGTCGATCGAGGTCGGGCGCGATGGGTGTGCTGTCGCCTACAGTGCGCCCGTCTCCTCTCCCAACCATTCCGAAACCATGCACGAGCGTATCCTGAAGAAGGTCTTCCGCATCCCACACGTTTCGGCTCACCCGACGGCAATAGGCATGGAGTTCAGCGCGAAGCGGTTCGACTTGGTCGAGATACCTCCCAGGCGACGCGAATTTCTTTTCCCATCTGTTCTGAGATTCGCGGTTCCGACATTCGCAAAACTCCTTGCCATGGTCATTTTTCGCTATGATGGAACCCAGGCAATAAGGATACGTTTCCCGACGAGAGGCCAAAGAGCCGCTAGCCATTTTAGGTAGGCGCGACGAAGCTCTGCTCGAGCTGATCCGTGCCGAATATTCTTTATCTTCGTCAGTCATTGTTCCCGCCGAGGTTCTCTGTCGATCTGATATCGCATAAGATCGCGGCCAGAGCGCGATCCTCTGAAGATAGCAGATGCCTGCGGTCAGTACTCCGACCACTATCGATTTCAGCGCCGAAGCGCGCGCGCCCGGCCTCGCGACGCGCGCGTGGCGATTCGCCAACGTGGTGTGGCTCGCGGTCCGCGTTTACGTCGGCTACAAGAGCATCCAGCTCTGGACGCGATTCGTCAGCGATAAGAATCGCACCGAGCTTTTCCGCCGCCAGGATCTGCGCGCCGCACGAGCGCTGTACGCGACCGCAATCCGCCTCGAAGGATTGCTGATCAAAGCGTCGCAGTTCATCGCGACGCGCGCCGATGTGCTTCCTGACGAGTGGGTCTCGACGCTCGCGGGATTGCACGATCGCGTGCCGCCGCGGCCATTCGAAATGATTCGTGGGCAGATCGAGCGCGAGCTTGGCCGTCCGCTCGCCGAGACGTACGTCGAATTCGATCCGCGTCCTCTAGCTTCCGCTTCGCTCGCGCAGGTGCATCGCGCGCGTCTCAAGGACGGCCGCGACGTAGCGGTCAAGGTTCAGTATCCGGGAATCGAAGGAATCGTACGCGCCGATTTGCGGAATCTAACCTTCGTCCTCAGATGGCTCGCGCGGCTCGAGCGCGACTTCGACTACCGCATCCTGATGCGCGAGGCGCTCAAGTACATCCCGATGGAACTCGACTTCGTGCACGAGGCGGAGAACGCGGCGACAATGCGCCGCAACTTCGCGGCGGACAACGCTGTGATGATTCCCGAGGTCTATCGCGAGTTCACGACGCGGCGCGTGCTCACGATGGAATTCGCGCCGGGCATCAAGATTACGGATGTCGAGGGACTCGAGCGCGCCGGGATCGACAAGCACGCGGTGGCGCAGAAACTGGTCGAGGCTTTTTGCGAGCAGGTGCTGCGCGACGGCTTCTTCCACGCCGATCCTCATCCAGGAAATATTCTCGTGCAGCCGGGTCCCGTGCTGGTGCTGCTCGATTTCGGCCTCGCCAAGGATTTTCCGCCGGCGTTTCGCGACGGCCTGGTGCGGCTCACGTTTTCGATCCTCACCAATAATCGCGACGGCGTCGTCCGCGCGTTTTCCGACCTGGGCTTCCGCACGCGCAATGGTTCGCCCGACACGCTGCTCGCGCTCTCCGATCTTTTTCTCGGCAACACGCTGAAGGCGAAGAAGGCGTACGCCGACAAGGAACTTATCGAGCAGTTTTCCGAGGAGCTGCCGCGCGCGATCAAAGCCAACCCCGTCGTCGAAGTTCCCGCCGACGTTCTGCTGGTGAGCCGGATGATGGGTCTGTTAAGCGGGCTCGGCAAATCTCTCGATTCGCAGGTCGATCTGTTCTCGACGATCATGCCGTATGCGCAGCGCCTGATGACGCCCGCTGCCGCCGCGCGCGCGGGAAGTTGAGGGCGCTTCATCCGCACTGCGCATTCGTGCCATTGTTTGCCCGCGATTGAATCGCAGCGCGCTGATCGCTGCATCTGATCAGGAGTCATTTTGAATGTCCGAGAGACGCGAAAAACTCATTGCTCTTGCAACCGAACTTGCCGCCGATTTCGCCACGCGTGCCGGCGATCACGATCGCGACAACACCTTTCCGGTCGAGAACGTCGATCGGATGAAGGCGACCGGCTATACCGCGCTGCTGATTCCGGAGGAATACGGTGGCCTCGGTGCAGATCTGGAAGACTACGTCGCGTGCCAGGAAGCGCTGGCCGAAGGATGCGGCGCGACGGCCATCGCGATCAATATGCACCTGTTCGGTCTTGGCAGCATGGTCGAGCGGACCACGCACACGCCGCCCGAGAAGCTCTTTTTCGAAACGGTCGGGCGTGGGCGGCAGATCATGGGCGGCGGAATCAGCGAGCCGGAGACGGGCGGCGACTGGGGCGTGTTCGCGACGAAGGCTCGCCTCGAGGGCGAGACCTATGTTCTCAACGGCCGCAAGACTTTCACGAGCCTTTCGCCGGTGATCGATTTGTTCATGGTGATGGCGACGCTCGAAGACACGAACCCGCTGATGGCGACGACGTTCGTGATCCCGCGCGGCACGCCCGGGCTCGAGCTCGTCGAAACGTGGAATGCGATGGGGATGCGTGCGACCGCCAGTCACGACCTTCTGATCAAGGACGTGCGCGTGCCCAAGGTGGCGATGGCGGAAGCGCGGCCGGTGGGGCCGTTCAGCGATCAGGCGGTATCACTCTTCGCGTGGTTCAGCCTCTCCGTCGCCGCCGTGTACACGGGCGTCGCTCGCGCTGCCATCAAATTCACCAAGGAATTCGCCGGCCGCCTCAAACCGCTTGCGCTGCCGCGTCCCATCAAATATCTGCCCGGCATCCAATTCGCGATGGCCGAAGCGGGGGCGCTGATCGCGCAGTCGCGTGCACTCTACTTCAGCACCGCGCGCGACTACGTGCAGAACCGATCGTCATTCAGCGGCGAGGCCGGTCTCGCGCGCGTCGTGCAGTGCAAGTACGTCGCGACCAACAACGCGATCCGCGCCGTAGATCAATGCATGGAGATTGTTGGCGCTCACGGCATCCTCAAGAAGTTTCCGATGGAGCGCTACTATCGTGATGTGCGCGCAGGCGTGAATCATCCGCTCTCGAATGCCCGTGCGCGCGAGTTGCTCGGCAAGGTTGCGCTTGACATCGGGCTCGGCGAAATGCCGCGATGGTGATCTGATTTCGGCAAGCTGTCGATTGATCGACGAATCACGCTGGACGATCGACGCGTCGTTTTAATATCGTCTTCGTCATCGTGGTCAACGATATCGAACAGGTGGCGATGCGGGCTGCCCGCGCCGCCGGCCGCATCCACCTGAAGCGTCTGAGCCGCATTCACGTAAACCGCAAGTCGAACTCGATCGACCTCGTTACCGAGGCCGACCAGGAATCCGAAGCCGCGATTATCGAGGTGATTCATCGCGCGTTTCCGACGCACGCGATCCTCGGCGAGGAAACTGGCCGGAGCAGCCACGAGAGCGATCATCGATGGATCGTCGATCCGCTCGACGGCACCACGAACTTCGCGCACGGCTATCCGCAGTTCTGCGTTTCGATAGCGTACGAGCACAAAGGGCGCGTGATGTTCGGCGTGGTGTACGACGCGCTCAAGAAAGAAACTTTCGTCGCGCAGCGCGGCCAGGGCGCGCGCTTCAACGGGCGTCCGATTCGGGTGAGCACCTGCGACTTCCTGTCGTCCGCGCTGCTCCAGACCGGCTTTCCATATGATCGGCGCGAGCGGCGCAGATTCTACCTCGCGTTCTGGGAAGCGTTCATGATGCGCGTGCAGGGCGTGCGCCGCACCGGCGCCGCCGCTCTGGATCTCTGCTACGTCGCGGCCGGACGCGTCGATGGTTTCTGGGAATTCGGCCTCAAGCCTTGGGACGTCGCCGCAGGCGCGCTGATTATCGAGGAGGCACGAGGCGCCGTCAGCAACATGGACGGCTCGCCACTCGATCTCGAAGGCGCCAACATCCTCGCGAGCAACGGCAAACTTCATCAGCAGATGATCGAGGTGATCGCGGAGACTCGTCCCGAAGCGGAGCGCCGCCATGCCGCGATGCTCGCAGAGGCTTCCGCGCAATCGCAGTCAGAACCGCAGCGCCTGGCCGCACGCGGCAGCTAGGCGGGCAGGCTGCTGAACTCTCCGGCCTGATTCACTGACTCGAGGAAATCCTCGATGATTCGATTGAACTCGTCGGGATGTGATTTCAGCTAATCGATCGATCGGGAGCGGGACGGGAAGAGTCGCCGGATTCAATTGCGCTTCAGCGGCCGCATAGTTGGCTGCCATGAGTTCGCGAGCGCGGCTTCGATAGCGGGGCCCGACGGATTCTGGTGACCTGCCGATGCCATCGACCGAGAGCGATGCCCACGACTGGAATGCCCGCTTCGGATCGATTCGATAAGCCGCAATCGTTTCCGCCATGCGCGCCTGCATTTCGTTGGACCACTTCCATCCGCTGAGACCCGATCCCGACAGGACCATCGCCTTGACCATCTCGGGCGAGGCAAGAACGAATTCGATTGCGATCGAGCCGCCTCAGAGCATCCGACGAGCATAGCGTCTTGAACATTCAGGTGAGCGAGGACAGCCCGTAGGTCTCTGTGCAAGGTCCACGGCCCCTAGGCATTCTGGTCTTGCCTATGCCGCGGCTGTCGTAGCGGATGACGCGATAGCGCTCCGCAAAATGGGCGAACCGCGCATCCCACATTTTGCAATCTGAAATGCCGGCGTGGAATAACACAATCGCAGGCCCAGGTCCGCGCATTCGAAGTAAATCGATGCGTCGTCAGACGGAGCGAATCCCCTTGTCACCTCGATGGTGGACATGGTCTTCGTAACCTCTTGTCAGTGTCACGAGTCCGCTAGGCGGTCGCAATCAAAATTCCGGTGTCCTTCGCAATATGCAGTGAGCCCTTCGCGCGAATCTCAGCCTCCGCGTACTCCTTGACCGCCGCCTTCTGCGCAGCGGTTGCATAGCGGCCGATGCGCGTCGATTCGATATAGTCGATCAGCGGCTGGGTCTCAGTGACTTCGAGCGCGTCATCGAAACGCCTGACCTCAACCTTGGAAAACACGGGTCGCATGTAATCGAAACCGGTCTCGAGACCGAACTGCTCGGCCGCGCGGCTCATCGAGATACCGATGAAGCGCTGCGTCATCGCGGTGAACTCGCGCATGTTGGAGTGGCCCATCGTCGCCGCGTAGCATCGCGTGCCGGGCACGAGCCGAATCTCGCGCAGCGCACGCGGTTTGTCAGGCACGTGGTAGAGCATGTGATTGGCGATGACGACGTCGAACGAATGATCGTCGAAGGGCAGGGCCTGCGCATCGATCTGCATGAACGCGAAAGCGTGCGCGATCGCGGCAACGTTCGTGCGCACTTCGGCGAGCATCCCCTCGGAGAAATCAGAAAGCGTGATGCGCCATCCGGGCGGTATGCGATCCTGATTGGCGCGCCAGAAGAGCGGTGTGCCCGAGCCGAGCTCGAGGACGCGCGCGTTCTGCGGAGCTACGATCTGATCGAAGATCCAGCTGAATATGCCGCCGCGCGTGGTGTTGGTGCTGAAGCGGCCATGGAGGCGGACGCGGGCGTTTAAGTTGGCGGGAGTTTTGTATTGCTCGCGGATCGCGGCGCGGGACTCGATCGTTGCGTCGTCAGGCATGGCGACGATCGTGCAGAAGGATTGGGAGCGCGTCAACCGAGGTCGCTTGTCCGCATCTGAGCCCTCATATAATGATGAACTCCTCGCTGACCCCACGCCCCGGTAGTGAAAAGGACATCACGGAGGTCTCCGGAACCTCAAGTCCGGGTTCGATTCCCGGCCGGGGCACCACTGTTTCTTGCAGCAGAACATTTCAAAGAATGCAGTGCGAAGCAACGCACAACGGGTTTAGATCCATCTGGGCATGGTGTTAGGTGCGATGCCAAAGGCAAGCTTCCCCAATATGCCGAGCGTGTCGAATCCCGACAGCGGATGAATGACGCCCGCCCTGACGTCACGGTACATCTGTTCCAGTGGACCTGAGCGGGAAATTGCCGCGCCACCAGCAATACGCATCGCTTTGTCTACCACGTCGACGGCTGTCTCGGTGACGAAGTGTTTGCAGGCTAGAACATCAATCAATGATGGATTGGCGCGATCTGACGGCTTCTTAAGAGCGCCTGCTGTTGCGAGCAGCATCGCCCGCGCGGCTCTGAGCCCGACTTCCATTTCGGCGGCCAGGAACTGGTTTCCGGGGTAGTGACTCACGGGGCGATCAAAAGGAAGCTGAGTTCGTTGGCTCGCCCAGTCAACGACATAGTCATGGGCGGCCTGGGCGATGCCCAGATAACACGCCGAGATTGACGTCATAAACCACGAGACGAATACATTGTTGTAGGTGTCCCAGCTGCGAGCGGGGCGAGCGGTCACGTTCTCTTCGGGTACGAAAACGTTCTCCCAGACCGTGTCGTGGCTCGAGGACGCCCGAATGCTCATCGTATCCCAATTGTTCTGAATCGCGATGCCCGGCGTTTTCGCCGGCACCGCAAAATACAAGCACAAGGGTCCCTTCGCAGGATCGTCATAGTGCGCGGTTTCCTCAAAGAAATCCGCGCACACACACAGACTGCTGAAACCGGCTCGGCCGTTGACACGATAACCGCCTTGCACTTTTTCGGCGCTTCGAGTGGTGTCGTTGAGGCCGGCAAAGCCGGTTACAGTGTTCATCCTTGGATCGCTGGTGCCTGAACAAATGATGAGCGAGTCGCGAGCACAGGCCTTCAGCAGCGGCAACTGCTTGGCGTCCCCGAGACGCCAGAGATCCGAGCGCAACCCCGTATTGAATATATGCATATTGATGGCGACTGCGGTCGGCCCGTCGCCTTGCGCCAACTGTTCCTGCGCCAGAACAAGGTCGAGCAGGTCGGCTCCTCCACCTCCGAGTTCCGTCGGTAGCGCCATATTCACGTAACCGGACGTCTTCATTGCGTCGATATTCTCAAAGGGGAAGGTGTTTTCGCGATCATGACGAGCGACGCGGGCATTGAAATCAGCAGCGTGTTCGGCAGCGAGTCCGGAAAAATCTCGCCGTCCTTCAATCGGGGCATTATCCACGAAAATACTCCTCCTATTGCAAAAGAACTAAGCGCTGATCTCCCAAGCGAAAGCGGTCAGATAGCGCGAGAAGCAGTGTATCCCCAGCTGATGCCCGAAAAGCTAGACGCGTCTGAGACGTTTGTCTTATAGAATCTTTATAATTTCTGCTTAAATTCGTTCGCCGCCGGAACGAAGCGATGATCGCCAAAGGTGAGCGCCTCTTTTCTCCCTTTCGACTGGATATCGCCAACGCACTGCTGTTGCGCGACGATCAAAAAATCGTCCTGAGGTCCAAGACCTTTGACGTCCTACACTATCTTGTTGATCGCCCGGGACAGCTTATAAGCAAAAGGGAACTACTCGATGCGGTCTGGGCGGGAGTCTCTGTCACCGATACCATGCCGGCAATCTGCATTGCGGAACTGCGCGCCGCATTAGGCGATAAGGTCGGGCAACCGAAGTTCATCGAAACGGTACATCGGCGCGGCTATCGATTCATCGCGCCTGTGACCGCCTCGACGAACGAGATTTCAGGATCAAAATCGCAACCGAGATCGCGCACATTGTTTGTAGGCAGGGAAGCTGAGATCAGCAGACTGCGAACTCAGGTGCGCCGCCTTCAACAGGGTGTCGGCGGAATGGTGCTGATAGGTGGGACAGCGGGGATTGGCAAGACCCGTCTTGTAACTGAACTCGCTGTCGAAGCAGGGCAGAATGGCGTACTGACGTTGCTCGGCAATTGCTACGATCGCGAAGATCCCGTGCCATTTGTTCCATTTGTGGAAATCTTGGAGGCCGCGGTTGAGCGAACGCCGGGCCGCTCCGCGTTCCGCGCGCTGCTTGGCCCGCACGCCCCCGAAATCTCTAGACTCCTGCCGCAAGTCCGCCGCTTATTCAGCGACATCCCGGCGCCTATGGAACTTCCTCCGGCGCAGTCACAGCGCATGCTGCTCGCTGCGGTCGGCAACGTTCTTCGCCAGGCGGCATCTGAAAAGCCGCTTTTGATACTGCTCGAGGACCTGCAATGGGCCGACGAGGGAACCCTGGCGCTGGTCCTTCACTTGGTCCGTAACAATCGCAAGATCCCGATGATGATGGTCGCGACCTATCGTGATGACAGCGTCAATTCAACTGATTCACTGGCGCACGCTCTGGAAGAGCTAGTTCGCCTGGATTCGGTCGAACAGATGAGTTTACTCGGGCTTCCGCAGAGCGCAGTTGTCCACATGATTCAATCATTCGGTGGATCAGATCCTTCGGGAAATCTTGTCAGGCTCTTGTACAAGACTACGGACGGTAACCCATTTTTTGTCACTGAGTTGCTCCGTCATCTGACGGAACACGGCAAGCTCGGTGAACTCGATCACAAAGCTGGTGTCGAAATCACGCCGGATGACCTCGACCTGCCGCAGAGCGTGCGCCTGGTTATCGGACGGCGGGTGAACCGAGTTAGCGATGAAACGCGGAGCATACTCGCCACTGCGGCCGTGATCGGCCGGCCGTTTTCCCTGGCTCTGCTGCTACGAGCGGCGACGCACGTTGATACCGAGATACTCATTGACCGTATCGAGGAGGCAGAAAAGGCCGGCCTCCTTTCTTCTGAACTTCTCCGCGACGAGACACAGTTCAGGTTTACCCACGAGCTCATCCGGAGGGTCGTTCTTGACAATTTGTCAGTCGTGCGACGCCAGAGGATTCATCTGGCCGTGGCGACCGCTCTCGAATCGCTCCATGCAGACACGGCCGACGATTACGCGAGCGAACTCGCATATCACCTGTGGAAGGCGGATGCATGCGCAGACGTCGCAAAGACCGTGCACTACCTGCAAACCGTGGCAAGGAGAGCGGTCCAAAGCGGTGCCCTCAAGGAGGCGGAAGTCTATTTCAAGCAGGCGATTGCGACATCGAGAAGGAATCCGGCAGGTGCAGAACTGGAATTTGACCTTCAATACGCCCTTTTGCATGTACTCTCCATCACACATGGCAGCGGCTCCGATCAAAGCGCCCAAACCGTCAGGCGATTGCAACATTTGAGCAAAAGAATAGGCAATTCGGAGCAGTTAATGCGCGCGTTGTGGAGTGCATGGAACTCGAAGTCTGCGCGGGGCGACCTGGCTATCGCGGAACAGATGGTCGAGCGGCTAATGGAAATAGCGCAACGTACCGGAAGTCGCTCCGGTTTGAGCATGGCTCACATGCTTCGAGGAATATCGTGCCACTACGATCGCGGCGATCTCACTCGAGCGAAGCAACACTATGAGTCGGCAATAGCTTCGTACAGTGTGAGCGACTTCGCGGGCGACATTTGGGATCCTCATGTACGCGCGCTCGCGCAAATGGCCCTGGTCTTGTGGCACGTGGGGAGCGCTGATCAGGCGAAAGTTAAAGCTCGCGAATCGATTCGGCTGGCTGAGCGCTTGAAGAGTCCCTTGGGTGGAGCGCTATATCTCGTCGCCGTTCTTTACACTCATCTTCGCGAGCCGGACAAAGTGCAGGAAATCGCCGAACGTCTTCTTTCTCTCGCCTCCGAGCAGCAGTCCGTCTTCATGGACGACGCCTCGGTTTGCCGCGGATGGGCGATGGCCCAGCAAGGCAAGGCCAACGAAGGTATCGCGCTGATTCGCTCGGGACTCGATTCATATGTGACGCTCGGCTTCAGGTTGGATGCGTTTACGTTGAGGTTATTGAGCGAGGCGCAGGCGTGCGCGCACCGCCTGGAAGAGGCACTTGATACTATCCAGGCAGCCGTCACCGCGACTGGCGCGACGCAAATCACCTTGCCCAGTTTGTTTTGGTGGCGAGGAGAACTGCACTTGAAGCGTGGTAACGTGAGTCTGGCGGATCACGATTTTCGCAAGGCTATCTCTACTGCCCGCCGCATCGGCTCGAAAATGTATGAGCTGCGCGCGACGACCAGCCTCGCGCGGCTGCTGCGCGACACCAATCGCCGCGATGAGGCTCGCGCGATGCTCACCAAAATCTGCAACCGGTTCACCGAAGGCTTCGACACCGCCGATTTGAAGGATGCGAAGGCGCTGCTCGAAGAACTGGGGGCATAGCGCCTCGCTCGCGGCACGCACGGGCGGTGCGAACCGCAGCTGGGACCAGCCCGCTCCCAGGCCCTACTAGCGCTCCATCATAACAATCGAGCGCGTACACGACATTGGTGTCTCCGGTTGGCGGCAATGTTCAGATAGATAGACTTTAGGTGGAAGAGGTCGAACTACGGTTACCCGCTGCCAGCTCGGGCGGCTGGCGCGCGACCTGTTGAATGCCAATTGGCGAACGTAGCCGATGGGGAAGCACTGCCGGTTCTTCGCTCTCTCACAGGCGGGCGACTGATGATTGTGCGAAGAGTTTGTTATCTTGGAGTTGGTAGGAGCAAAAGGTGCCGGTCTTGATGGTGGATTTCAGAAGGCGCCCGAGGCTCTCGTGCTTCGCCTCGATCTGATCCAGAGCGCGACCAATGTTCTTGGTAACATTGACCCGCGCCTGTTCTGCCACGGACCCGGCTTTTCCACTCCGGCCGCCGAGACCCAAGGCGCTTTTCAATACGCCATCGATCTGCGATCTCGTTTTCAATCCGGGCGACGCGCTCCTGATCATGGAACTCGCGGGCGTTCTCGAGTTCCTCAGTCAATTCGACTCGCCGCTGTTTATAGGCAGCTACCGCCTGGGCGTCGAGAAGGTCGCCACCGTCCCCGCTCAAGGTAGAGTGGATTGATAGCTTGGCTAACCCCCAGGATCGAGTCGCGATGCGTTGGAATCGATTTCCCCCGGGTCGATTCGCGGCCCCAGGTCCAGGACGTGAAATTCTCGGCCGGTTCACGGAGCAGAAGCGCGAGGTGGCGAAGGCCCTTCGAATCTCTCAGGCGGATGACGCGATCGTCGAGCGCCAGCGTCCAGTATTCGCCTTCACACATGAATCTGGCTTGGGGAACTGGCTGACTGATTCCCATGACGTCAGAGCTCGAAGAGTTCAACAGACTGCGACCGAAATGCTCCTGAAAATAGAACCAAGGATCTCAGGAAATCAGTGCGGCGCACTTGGAACGCGGACAAGCGCCGCTGAACGCCATGGTGAACAGGCTGTTCTTCGCCGTGCTTGGATTGCGCGTGTGAAATTAACCGATTCCAGCAGCCAAATGCTGCAACCTTTCAGTCGTGCAGTCTACCACGGGTCAACTTAAACAAAGTGCTTGCCAAACTCTATCTGTTCCTTCCGATGGAACTATGTTCCGCGGTTTTTCACACCCAATTGGTAAGACCGACGCGATTTTCGCGCCGGGCAATTACACATGGAGGGGAAGCCATGGTACGCGCAACCGTCGCAGCCGTGATTGCCGTCACGGACTATGTTCACGAACGCATTTCTCTAAACGGCGGCGGCCGAAGTGAGGCCGGGAGACGTAATCACCTGGCAAAACGCAGACAAAATCCGTGATCTGGTCTCGCCGGGCACGCTCTACAAGGTGAAGCAGGGGATGAGCATGAAAATCGTGCACTGAGCGGGGAATCAGTTCAGCGGCGAAGGGGAACTTACGAGCTTGGGGACAAAAAAGTTTAACTGGGGAGAAAGATGCTTATGGTTGCTTCGCGGAAGGTTTTCGTTGGCACGTTCGCGCTATGGCTGGCGATCGGGGTCGCGGCCGGGGCGGCGCGGGCGCAGGTGAAACCAGGCGATGTTATCACTCCGCAAAACGCCTACAAAGTTAAGGACCTTCTGAGTCCAGGCACGTACTGGGCGGTCGAGCACGGCATGCGTATCGATGTGGTGCCGAGCCAGCGCATCGACTGGCCGCCTCCGTACAAAGATGCGACCGAGAAATACTCGTCGCAGGTCCGCCTGACCGCGGATCATC
>JASHQJ010000427.1 GCA_030037595.1 Candidatus Binataceae bacterium | reverse complement strand
CGCGAGGAAACGGTGCGCGGCTTCAAGGAAATCCTCGACGGCAAGTGCGATGACCTGCCTGAGCAGGCTTTCTATCTTGTCGGAACGATCGACGACGCGCGCAAGAAGGCCGAGCGCCTCGCGCGCGGCGAGGCTCGCTAGTCCGCGATGGCCGAAACGTTTCAACTCCGCCTCGTAACGCCCACCGGTATCGTCTTCGAAGGTCCGGTCGCCGAGGTGACGGCCAAGGGACCGCTCGGGGAGTTCGGCATCCTCGCCGAGCACATCAACTTCATCACTTCGCTGGTGCCGGGCATCGTCGATGTGACACTGCCTGACGGTGCGCACCTCAGGTGGGTGGTCGCGGGCGGACTCGCGGAGGTTCATGACGGGACGCTCACTCTGCTCGCGGATACAGCGGAGGCGCCGGAAAAACTGGATGCCGCTGAAGCAGCGCGCGAGGAGAAACTGTCGGACGCGAAAGTCTCAGCAATGAGCTCGTACGATCCGGATTACGAGGCGGCGCATCACGATCTGGAACTGGCGCGCGCTCGCGTCGAGGCCGCTGGTCACAAAGACGCACAGCACTAAACCGCCCTCGCGGTTAACATTCCGGAGTTCTGAACATGGCTGTCACACTCGAAGCTCGTGGACACGTGGCGATCCTCACGATCAATCGGCCCGAGGCGCGTAATGCGGTTAACGCTGACGTCGCGTCCGGAATGGAAGCCCGCCTCGATGAGTTCGAATCGAACAACGAATTGTGGGTCGGCATCGTCATCGGTGCTGGTACCGTCTTCAGCGCTGGCGCCGATCTAAAGGCGATCGCAGCGAATGGAGGCGCGGGACTAGGAACGGAGCGCGGGGGCTTTGCCGGACTGGTCTCGCGTCGCCGCACCAAGCCGTTGATCGCGGCCGTCAACGGACCTGCGCTGGCCGGAGGATGCGAGATCGCGCTTGGATGCGACATGATCGTCGCGGTCGAGAGCGCGCGCTTCGGTCTGCCCGAGGTGAAGCGATCGCTGGTGGCCGCGGCGGGCGGTTTGTTTCGCCTGCCACGCGCAATCGGGATGGCGCCCGCGATGGAATTAATCCTCACCGGCGATCCGATTTCAGCCCGCCGCGCTTACGAACTCGGCTTGGTCAATTACGTCGTTCCTGACGGAAAGGCGCTCGACTCCGCGCTGGAGCTCGCTGCTCGCGTGGCGGCGAACGCACCGGTTGCCGTGCAGGCGAGCCGCAACCTGGCCGCGCGCGCGTTTATCGACGACGACGAATCGATTCAACGCGACACCATCTCCGAGTTCCAGCGAGTCCTCCAGACCGAAGACGCCAGGGAAGGGCCGCTCGCGTTTATCCAGAAGCGCGAACCCAAGTGGAAAGGGCGCTAGGGAAGCGCTGGCAAATCTTGATTCCGTCGTTCCGAGACTTCGTGAAGAAGTTGAGTCCGCTGGATTTCAGCCACCGATAAAGTCATTCCGAGCGCCGCGCGAGGAATCAAGGCCGCTGCGGCCGACACCGCAATGCTGAGAGTGGATCGAGCGCCCGCGTGCCGCGACAACGCGAAGCGATGCGTATCGAAATGGCCAAGAAGAGCGGGCGGGGACGCCCGCCGCCACTTCGGAAAAAGCTTGACCCTTCTGTAGTGGCGGCGGGCCGTCTCGCCCGCATTCTTCTCGCTCCCAGCTTGTGCAGAGATTCCTCAGGATGCTGCCGGCGCGCTCACGGGTCTCCCGCCGAACATCGTTCCTGAAGCATAGGCAGCGAGAATCAGCACAACTCCGACCGCGCCGACCAGTCCCGCCTGGGGACCGCGAAGGCCGGAGGCGACGACACCGAGCGTCATCAGCAGCGTTCCAACTATCACCCACGAAATCGCGAAGCGGACGAGCCTCGTAGAACTCCATTCGCCGCGCGCGCGGCGGCGGCCCGAGCCGAAGCCGGAAGTGAATGCTAGCGCGACCAATACCCCGTCGATCAGGCCCGCGGGCGGGATTGGATTCAAAACGCCCATGATTACCAGTGCCGCGATCGTCTCGATCGCTCCGATTAAGACTGCTTTGCCGGTGCTCATCTCAGATTTGCGGAATGACTTCCTTCCGGACGCGGTGAATCTGCTTCTCGTCCATCCCCAGGAAGGAACTGAAGATGAATTGTTTGACACTCCAGTTCTTCGCTCGCCGCCGAAGCTCAGCCGCGCACTGCTCGGGTGTGCCAATCAATGCAACCGGCGATGCTAACAAACTTTCCGGGCTGAGATTGAAGGTAGCGGCGATTCCTTCGATCATCTGGCGCGCTGCGGCGGCTGTATCGACCACCATGAAGAGCAGCATGACGTTGCTGATCTTGATCGCGTTGGGATCGCGGCCGATACGCTTCGCCTCGGCGCGCAAGAAGTTCACGCGTTCGCGGAAAGCTTCATCGTTCATTTGGCGGAGCGCATCGAGCGAGAATTTTCCGATTTTGCCGGCGGCGGGAATGATGTTCAAGTAATCCGCGTGTTTGGCCGCAATTCGCAGCAGTCCCTTGCCGCTCCCGCCGAGCAGGATCGGAGGACTTTTCTGAATCGGCTTCGGCCACAGGATCGCGTCTCGAAACTGATAGTGCTTGCCTTCGAACGTCGTGCGCTCGTTGCTCCAGAGCGATCGGATGCAGGCGAGGGATTCGTCGAGCGCCTCCAACCGTTCGCGAACCGGTGGAAAGGGAATGCCGGTCATGTCGAATTCGGTCTGCGTCCATCCGGTGCCGAGCCCCGCCAGCATCCGGCCGCCGCTCACATGATCGATCGTGACGAGGCTTTGAGCAGTGATCACGGGATGGCGAAACGGATTGCATAGCACCAGGTGTCCGACCCTGATTTTCTTTGTCGCGGCCGCAACCAGCGCGGCAATCGCCATCGAATCGTAGCCGAGCGTGTGCGGATCGTACTGCCGCTCTGGCGACTCGAAGACGATATGGTCCGGGAAAACGACGAGGTCGAAGTTGAGACCTTCGGCAGCCTGGGCGAGATCGCAGACCTTGGCAGGTTCCATGCCAAACAGTTGGAATCCAAATTCCATCGGAGTCTCCTGGGCGGTCGGCGTTCACACCCACATGAACGTCGCGCGACCATACCATTGAGTTAGACCAAGAACTACCCGACTCGCGACCGTGGCGTGCCGGGCGGGATGCGTCGTAAGCTGGACGGCGGAATGGATCACGCAACACAGGTTCGACTGATTCGCATCGCACTCGACGCGATTGACCGCGGCGAGCCTCCCCTCGAGGAGCACTTCACGCGCAATCGCCCCGACGCCTACACCTCGCACGAGCGCGCCGTGCGGGAGCGCGAAATCCTCTTCAAGGCGCATCCGATTGTCGCGGGCTTCAGCTCGCAGATTCCAAACGCGGGCGACTTCCTGACCGAGGACTTAGCTCCCGTACCGATCGTGGTCGTGCGCGCGAAGGGCTGCGGACTCCGCGCCTTCGCCAACATCTGCCGCCATCGCGGCTCGCGGCTGGTCCACGGATGCGGCTCCGGTGCGACGCGATTCGTGTGTCCATATCACGCCTGGACCTACGATCTAGACGGCCGCCTTGTCGCGATTCCCGATGAGGTCGGATTCGAGGGTCTTGATCACTCCACGAAGGGCCTCGTCGCGCTGCCAGTCGTTGAGCGTCACGGGCTGATTTTTGTGCATCCGACGCCAGCTGCTCCCCTCGACGCCGCGCAAATCCTGGGCGACCTTGACAACGACATCGAGTCATACGGCATGGGCAGGTTCATCCTCGCCGAGTCGCGCGTGATCACGCGCCGGATGAACTGGAAGCTCGCGAGCGACACGTTCTGGGAGGCGTACCACATACGAGTGCTGCACGCGGCGAATGTTGCACCGCTCTTCGTACGCAATCTGGCGCTGTTCGACCCGTCGGGCCGCAATCACCGGCTCATCGGCGTGCGCAAATCGATCGAGAAGCTCCGCGCGATGCCTGAGGAAAAGTGGGACATCCTGCCGCATGCGACGATCCTGATGAACATCTTCCCGAACACGGTGCTCGTGATGCAGACCGACCATGCCGAGGTTTACCGCATCTTCCCCGACCATGATCACGCGAACCAATGCACCACGGTCGTTAGCGTGCTGGCGCCGGAACCCTCGCCGAAGTGGGCGAAGACCCTCGACCTGCTGCTCGGCGTCGTCGAGCAGGATTTTGCAATTGGCGAGGGGATTCAGCGCAACTTCGAATCAGGCGCGATTCGCGAAGTGGTGTACGGCAGATACGAGGGCGCGCTCGAGCACTTCCATCGCTCGATTCGCGAGGCGCTCGCCGAGCATCCATAATCAGCCGAGCGCAGCGAGCCGTTCGAAGAAGTCCGGGAAAGTCTTAGCAACGCAATCAGCATTGTTGATCACGACGCCCGGAAGCTTGAGGCCTGCGATCGCGAATGCCATCGCGATCCGATGGTCGTCGTATGTATCGATCGCCGCGCCATGCATTTCAGACGGCTCGATTTCGAGTCCTTCTTCGGTTTCGCGTACCTTCGCGCCGAGGCGGCCGAGCTCGCTCGCGAGCGCGCGCAGCCGGTCGCTCTCGTGGTAGCGGATGAACTCGACGCCGCTAATTTTGGTCGGTGACGAGGCAAACGGCGCGATCGCGGCGAGCGTCGCCACCATGTCGGGCATCGCGTTCATCGCGACATCAACTCCAGTGAGCTTGCCATCGCCCCCGACTTCGACCGCGTCATCGAGCCACGAAACGCGCGCGCCCATCCGCTCCAGCACACCGAGAAATGCCGCGTCTCCCTGCACGGATTGCCGCGTAAGCCCCCCGATTCGCACCCGTCCGCCGACCAGAGCCGCCGCTGCCGCAAAGTAGCTGGCGCTCGAGGCGTCGGGCTCGACGTGGTAGCGCTGCGCGCGATACCACTGCCCGCCCGGCACCGTGATCTGATCGGCCTCGACGGAGCTCTCAGCGCCCCACGTCTCCATCACGCGGAGCGTCATGTCGATGAACGGGCGCGCCGTGTCGCCTATCACCTTGAGTTTAATTCCGAGCGGCCAGAGCGGCGCCGGCATGAGCATCGCCGAAACGTACTGCGACGACATGCGCGCGTCGATCGAGACTTCGCCACCGCTGAACCGCGAGCGCGATGCTTCCACGATGACAGGCGGGCAGTTGTTGTCGCGTTCGCTGTAGATGCTCGCGCCGAGGCGCTCCATCGCGTCGAGCAGCGGTCCGATCGGCCGCTGGCGCATCCGTTGGTTGCCGTCGAGACGAAAGCGCCCCTCGCCGAGCGTGAGCATCGCGACCAGGAATCGCATCACGGTGCCGGCGCCGCCGACATCGAGCTCGGCGCCGCGCGCCGGGATCATCCCGCCCTGGCCGCCGACTGTGATGCGCCGTGAGGGTTCGTCGATTTCGACGATGAAGCCGAGCGCGCGGAGCGCCGCCGCCATGTAGCGCGTGTCGTCGCTCAGGAGCGCGCCCTCGATCACGCTGCGGCCCTGCGCAATCGCGGCAATCAGCATCGCGCGATTGCTGATACTCTTCGAGCCGGGCACGGCGACCTCGGCGTCAATCGGATGGTTAAGCGGTATGACTTCGAACTGCTGCAATCGTCAACTTCGAACTGAATTCGTAACAGCGGACGGCTCTTGAAGCCAGCACCTAACGCAAGGCTCATCCACTACGTCCAATCGGAATGATCGCCGCGACGGCGGCATCGATTGCTCGCGGCGCGAACGCTCCCATCTATCTCGGAGTGCTGGAGCCGCCAATAGCTCGGCAATCTGAACAGTTTCACGTTCGGGTCGCCTTCCGGTTCGAGGATGGCAGGTGGCGCGCGATGCCGCACGAGGTCTCCGACCAGGATGCGCTCGCGAAGCTTGCGGTGGATTTTCCAAGCCACTTGTCTTGGACGATCGCGCTAATGGCCGAAAGTTGGGCGAGGTTACGAGCGAGCGGCCCACCGTCCTATTGGGCGTATTCGGAAATCGGTATTGAAAACCTGTTGCCGATCCACCAAAGGTACGAGACGGCGCGGCTGATTTTGCAACTTGGACGAGCACGCCGGGATTTCGACCGCTGGTCGCGATTTCAGAGCCAAACTATCGCGACCCGGATGATTGGACGTCTCTCGGGGAACCGATTTTGACAATCACGCAAGCGATTCCGGCGTTTCGGCGTCAGATTGCACTCGACGTGAACTGCAATGGGCATTCGACGCTGGGATATCCGGATTCGGCGATCAAGATCGTCGGGCGGCCGCTCCGATAGCTGATCGCGATGCACCCCGACCCGCGCCTCAACCCATGCCAGGACCGGCGGACGACGAATGGCAATCGGTGGTTTCTTGTCGAGGGCGGCTAGTTCGGATGGATCGGCAAGGCGCTCACGATCCTCGACATCGGCGATTTCAACGGCGACGGCACCGCCGAGGTGCTTTTCCAATACGACGGGTATAATGGCGATGGCTATGTGCTCCTCGATCCGCGAAGCGGCTCGCAGACCAAATTTTTCTGGTCCTATCAGTAAGTTCTGAGCCCGCGATCAATTGCCCTGCGGCACTGGTGGGAAGGTGATCTTGCCGGCGATGATGTCCTGCACGGCGGCGTTGGCGCGATCGACCGCCGATTTCGGGACCTTCTGCACGAGGCGATCGTTGTATTCGACCTTGACCATCCCTTCCTCCATCCCATACTCGATCATCGCGGGATGAAACTTTCGATCGCGGACCTCGGTCGCGATCTTCACGAACGAATCCGGAATGTCGGTGACGGCGCTCGCGAGGATCGTATCCGGCATCACAGCATTCTGGTTGCGATTAGTGCCGAAGGCGTAAATGTGCGATTGAGCAGCGGCCTGAAATACGCCGAGGCCAGCGGCGTCGGCCTCGTGATACAGCAAGTCGGCGCCCTGGCTTACCTGTGCGAGTGCCGCCTCCTTGGCCGCGCCGACATCCTCGAAGTTGCCGATATAGCTGATGAGCACGCGCCCATCGGGACGGGCGGCTAGAAAGCCTCGCTTGTATCCATCAAAGGTGAAGCGAATCGAAGGGAGCTGGATGCCTCCCACCGCGCCAATCACCCCGGTTTTGGAAACGCCGCCCGCGAGCACGCCGAGGACGTAGGCGGCCTCCTCGATTTTGAAACTGAGCGAAGCGACGTTCTCCGACGAGCCGCTGCCCGACGTGACGACGAACGTCGTATCCGGGAAGAGCTTCGCAACTTTGAGCGCGGTGTCGGTGTACTCGAAGCCGTGCGCGAAGATGAGCCTGAAGCCGCGTGTGCCGAAATCGCGAAACGCGTCCTCGAAATCCGCGGGCGACGTCGTCTGCACCATCGCAGTATCGGCCCCGAGTTTCTGCTTGATGAGCTCGAGCCCTTCGAATGCGGAGGCATTCCAGCCGGCATCGCTGACCGGACCGGGCGTCAACAGAGCGACCTTGAAGCTGGCCGCACTCGAGCCGGCTCCACTCCCGGAGTGGCAAGCAGCAAGCGATAGCACGATCAAGACGAAGAAAGGCGCAAGTCGCCGCATTCGCAGTCGATCAATTTGCAAAGATGCGGTTTGGGCAGCCAATCTTGACCTCAGCGCTAACGTGCGGCATTTGTTGACTATCAGAGCAGAGGCCGGTATTCGATAAGAAGCTTGTTTGGCGGTCCGATTGGGGACGTGGGCACATGCAACCGCCGCTGGAGAGTCGAGGGAATTGCAGATCGGATCTTATCTGAGGGGCGCAGGAACGAAGTTCGTAGCGGCTATCGCGCTTGCGGTGCCGCTGCTGGCTTTGTGCGCGGTGCCGTGCTGGGCAGGCGACGAGCTACTCTTCCCCCATCCCGCCGAAATCCAGCCCAACGTCGATTTCTGGGTCAAAATCTTCAGCGACTATTCGGTACGAGACTTCGCCATTGTCGATCGCGACAATGTCTCCCGCGTTTACCAGGTTTTCCGTCTCCCGGGTGAGGGCGAGCCCACGCGCGATGATATCGACTGGTCGAACGCATATCTGAAAGCCAAGTACGGTGACATCCTGGATCGCCTCGCAGCGGGCCGCCAGCCGGAGACTTACGAAGAGCGGCGCGTTGCCGCCATGTTCAAGGGCCAACCGCTCAGTGCCTGTGCGGTCGCGGCTCAGAATCTGCGCGTACAGGAAGGATTGAAGGAAAACTTCCGCAATGGGCTGCTCCGAAGCCGCTACTATCGTCCGACGATGGAGCGCATCTTCCGTGGCGCGGGATTGCCGCCGGAGCTGGTCACGCTGGCGCAGGTCGAATCGGGCTTTCAGGGCGGAGCAAAATCGGGGGCCGGCGCCTTAGGCATTTGGCAGTTCACGCGGGCGACGGGCAAAGAATATCTGAAGATAAGCCGCTATCGCGATGAACGGCTGAATCCGATTCGCGAGACGATGGCCGCAGCCAAGTTGCTGCGCTCGAACTATGAGGAGTTGGGCGACTGGCCGCTCGCGATAACTGCGTATAACTACGG
>JASHQJ010000426.1 GCA_030037595.1 Candidatus Binataceae bacterium | reverse complement strand
GCATCGTCGGACGGCACGCGTTGTGGCGCGCTGGAGGGTTTAAGCGCTGGCCTGTTCGAGCTGCGCACGCGCGACCAGCTTGCAGAACGTCTCGACCGTGAAGAGCCGCGGGACATCATCGACGCGGAGGGTCTTGGGAAAGCGATCAGCGGGTACTTCGGAGAGATACTCCTGCAGGCGCGCGCGGCCAGCGTCGGTGAGGATGCCCTTGTGCTCGAACTGGGCTTCGGACAATTCGCCGCGCGCGTCCTTGACGATACGATTGCGCGGCAGCTTGATTTTGAAAGCGCGCTCGAGACGAAACACGATATCGAGCAGGTCGATCGATTCGGCACCGAGGTCGCCGATAATACTGGCGGATGGCTTGCACTCATCGACCTCGCGCGCGAGCGCATCGGCAATCGCCTGGGCGACCTTCGGATAAACGCCATCGATCTGATCCCTGGTAATCGTCCTGGTTTCTGCCATCAACTCACTCCATCTTGAATCCGCCGTCGACGCGGAGGATTTCACCGGTGATGTAATCCGCGTAGCGTGACGCAAGAAACACTACGGCATGGGCGACATCCTCCGGTGTGCCAAGGCGCCGCAGCAGGATCCGCTTCAGTACCTCGTCCGCAGCGCGCTCGACAATTCGATCCGACATCTCGGTCGCGATCACGCCGGGCGCGACTGCATTGACCGTGATACCGCGCGGCGCCACTTCGACCGCGAGTGCGCGAGTGAAAGAGTTTACCGCACCCTTGCTCGCGGCGTAATTGGTTTGGCCGCGGCCACCCTTTTCGGCGGCGACGGAACTTATGTTGATAATCTTGCCCGACCGCGCGGAAATCATACTCGGCAGAACGGCACGAGTCAGGTTGAATACTCCGTTCACATTGGTTGCGAACACGTCGAGTATATCGGCATCTTCGAGTATCGGTAACAGGTTGTCGCGGATGATGCCGCTGTTGTTGACGAGCACATCGATGCGGCCGCGCCGCTCGATTAGGCGATCGACGGCAGCGACACACGCTTCGGGCGATCTGATATCCATTTGCTCAGCATCTACTTGGGCGCCGTTCGACTGGGCGCGCTCGACGACGGCATCGGCAGCAAAGCCATCTTCGCGGAAGAAAAACGTGACCTTCGAACCTTCGGTGGCGAAGGCCTCGACGATCGCACGGCCGATGCCGCGGCTGCCGCCGCTCACCAGTACCACTTTGTCCTTCAGCGATGAATCGGCCAGCATCGCGACAACTACTCCGCGATCGAGAATCCGCCGTCTACGATGACGGTGTGTCCGTTGACCATTTCTGCCTCGGGCAGGCAGAGCAGGTAAACAGCGTCGGCAATTTCTTCCGCACGCAACACGCGGCGCGCGGGGGAGCGGCGCTTGAACCCCGCCACTATCTGCCGCCGCATCGGAAAGGCGTTGAGCGCGTCGGTTTCAACCACTCCGCCACTGACGACGTTGACACGGATGCCGCGTGGCGCAAGTTCATAGGCGAACGAACGCGCGAGCGATTCGAGTGCGGCCTTGGACGCGCCGATCAGACCGTAATCCGGCATCGCTCGCTGCGCTCCGAGGCTCGAGATCGCAATGATTCGAGCTCCGCGCGGCATCAGCTTAAGCGCGCGCTGGACCAGCAGCACGAGGGCGAAGGCATTGGTCTCCATGCAATAGCGCCAATGTTTTAGCGTCACCTTTTCGAGCGGGCGCAGCACGCCGCTCGCGGCGTTACTGACGAGGATATCTACATGATTGAAGTGCTTGCGCAGGCGCTCGAAGACTTCATCGACGCTCGACGGATCGGCGACGTTTGCCTGGAGTGCGACGGCGCGCCGGCCCATTGAGCTGAGAGTGGCACAGAGCGATTCCGCCTCGTCGTGCGCGTTAAAGTAATTGGCGGCGATGTCGCAGCCGGCGGCGCCGAGCTTGAGCGCGATCGCACGTCCGATGCCGCGCGAGGCTCCCGTGACGAGCGCGACCTTGTCGGCGAGCGGCGCGGATGCGGCCGCGTTCTTGCTGGAATTCCTGGTCATAGCGGCGTGAAGCACCGATAGTCGCGCGCACCGCGGCCAATGTCAAAATGGCGCGCGCGTCGGGCGCGTTGATAGTGCCGCAGCGTGCTGTTAGCGTTTTTGCGGTGCAGAAGCGGCTCGCAAGTTTCGGCTCGCTGCTCTCGCCGCTCCTCCTGATCACGCTCTGTGCCGCGCTCTACCTGCCGGGCATTCGATCGATTCCAGTGCTCGATCGCGACGAGGCGCGCTTCGCCGTCGCAACGCGCCAGATGGTAGCGAGCGGCGATCTGCTCCGTCCACGCTTTCTTGATGCCGACCGGCTCAACAAGCCGGTCGGAATTTACTGGCTGCAATCCGCCTCGCTTGCCGCGTTTCATCCACGAAGCTCGAGCGCGATCTGGCCGTATCGATTGCCGTCGGTAATCGCCGCCGCTTTCGCGGTGCTGATGACGTTCCAATTGGGACGGATCCTGTTCGACGAGCGCGTCGCGTCGCTCGCCGCCGTGCTGTTGGCCGCATCGGTACTGCTGGTGGGCGAAGCGCACCAGGCAACGACCGACGCGGCGTTGCTTGCGTCGACGACCGGTGCGATGGCATGTCTGGCGTCCATATACAAAAGGGCGGCCGAGGGTCTGGATTCGAGCCGCCTTGGCGCCGCGGGATTCTGGATCTGGCTGGGCATCGGCACGTTGATCAAAGGTCCCGTGCTGGCCGCGGTTTCGGCCGCGACGATCGGAACGCTGCTCTGGGTTGATAGACACGGCGCGGTTGATTCTCGGGGCGACGTCGGACGCCGATTTCGCCTTGGTTTGCATCCCATCGCGGGGATCGCGATCGCGACTTTGATCGTCGCCCCTTGGCTTGGCGCGATTACCTTGGTAGCCGGCAAGAACTACTACCACCAGGCAATCACGGTCGACCTGCTGCCGCGGCTTCGCGGTTCCTACCAGGTCCATGGCGGACCGCCGGGTTACTACTTTGTATCGAGCGCGATCGCTTTTTGGCCGGGGTCGCTCGCCGTCTTGCCCGCAGTTATTGTTGCGTATCGGCGCCGCGCCGAGGCTGCAGTCCGGTTTTGCCTTGCGTGGCTCGCGCCGTCCTGGATTGCGCTCGAGATCATCCCGACCAAGCTTCCGCACTACGTTCTGCCGCTCTATCCGGCGCTGGCTCTTCTTGTTGCCGTTGTGACGAGCGATGTTGCCGCAGACTGGAGAATCATGATGAGACGCGCGGCGGGGCTGGTCGGTGGCGTCGCGTGGGCAACCACCTCGCTCGGGCTCGCGATTGCCGCCGTAGCCCTCCCAATCGCCTTCGGAAGCGGGTTCATGATGATCAGCGTAGTCCCGGTGATCGCGGTCATAGCCGCGGTAGTCAGTGGAATCGCGTTCGCCCGTGAAGGACGCATGCGCGCCGCGTTGTTGAGCGCGGTTGGGGCCGCGGTAGTTTTCTATGCACCGCTGCTGCGCTGGGAAATTCCGGCTCTCCAGCAACTCTGGAATTCGCAGAAAGCGGTTGCCGCACTCAATCAGACTCGCGGCGGCAACGAGCGTCCCGTTGCCGCGGTAGGTTACCAGGAGCCAAGTCTGGTGTTCTTGCTCGATCGTCCTACGGCGCTGGTAGATGCGAACTCGGCGGCAGCGTTCCTCGCTGAGCATCAAGATGGCGCGGTGCTCGTCGATGAGCGGATGCGCCCCTCTTTCATCGAGGCGGCACACCACCGCGGACTCGCACCGCATCAAACGTGGGCTGGCACCGGCCTCGATTATTCCAATGGCGATCGGGTCCGACTGGCACTGTTTGAATTGAATGGCGGCTAACGCGACCCGAGACGGCCTGTTACTTGGCCGCAATCATCGGCTCCTCGGAAGCGGCGTCGTGCTCATTAAGGTCATCAGGTCGGGCGCCATTGAGAGCGGCTTGCGGACCGACATATTCGAGCACCGCGCGGGCGGCCTTTTCCAGCGCGCCCGGCGGGCCCATCGTGTCGGCCAGCGCCGCGAGACGGCTGCGGATGCGGCCACGCCGCGTCTCGTCTGTGAGAAGCGACCAGACCTCATCGGCGATTTGATTCGGATCGATGCTCCAATGGAAGAACTCCGGCTGCACTATCTCGCGCAGCAGGATGTTCACCATGCCGATGTATTTGACGTACATGAACTGGCGCGCGGCGTAATATCGCCAACGGCTGCACTGGTAGACGATCACCGAAGGAATGCCGAGCAGACCTGTTTCTATCGTCGCGGTGCCTGAGCATTGCAGTACGGCGCGGGCCTGGCTTAGGACGGCGAACGAATTGGGGACGTAGAGCGCGAGGTCACGCAGGCCGCTATGCTGAGACTCCGACTCGATTAACGGGCGCAGTTCTTCGCTGGCTAGCGGCAATGCAAATTGCAGCCGTGGGTCGCGCTCCTGCAGATTCCTTGCGGCAGCGAACATCAGCTTGCAGTGCCACTTAAGCTCCTGGCGGCGGCTTCCGGGCATCAGCACCACAAAGGGACGGCGCGAATCCAGCCCTATGGCAGTGATCGCGCGCGCAGGATCATCTTTAATTTTGACAACGTCACGCAGTGGATGGCCGGTCCAAACCGTGTTGATACCGGCCGCGCGATAGAGTTCGGCTTCCTCGCGAAAGGCGCATAATACGCGGCTCGAAATCGGCCTGATCCAGCGCAGACGCCATCTTCCCCAAAACCAAATCTGCGGCGGAAAGAAGA
>JASHQJ010000425.1 GCA_030037595.1 Candidatus Binataceae bacterium | reverse complement strand
ACCATTGAGCAGACTCGGTTACAGGCGATCGTTCGAGGCCGCGAGGGAAAGGGCGGGTCTGACCTTCCGATACTACGACCTGAGGCACAGCTTCATCAGTCGATTAGCCGAGCGTCCCGACATCTCACTTGAGGTCATTCGACAACTCGCCGGACACAAGGACCCGCGAATGATTGCCGTCTATTCGCACGCGCGCGACGAAGCCAAACGTGCCGCGATCGCAGCACTCGACTCGGCCAAAAACCCCGTTTCTGAGGTCGAGGGGCCACAGAAAGGGCCACAATCGGGTAATGACCAGTCGGCCCTGCTCAACTGAGGTTCGCGAAGACTCAAGGTCGAGCGATTCAGAAAAGCCATACCCATCAAGGAGTATACGCTAAGTGACTTGGCGGAGAGGGGGGGATTTGAACCCCCGGCTCCCTTCCGAGAGCACACGCTCTCCAGGCGTGCGCCTTAAACCGGGCTCGGCCACCTCTCCGCGTGAACCGTCAGTATGCATCACCGATTCTGCCCGCGCCACGCCCCGTGCCCGCGCTTGAATCGCTGAAGCCGCGCACAGTACAAACGTCACTGGGACGCGGACCTGAGCGGCCGCCATTCCCGGGAGAATCAATGCCATGTTGCACACGCCGATCTGCGATTATTTCGGAATCAAGTATCCAATTCTGCTCGCCGGGATGGGCGGCGTCGCGATGCACAAGCTGGTCGCGGCTGTATCCAACGCCGGCGGCCTCGGCGTGATCGGCGCCGCGAGTCTCACGCCTGATCAGATGCGTGCCGAAATCCGCAAGACGCGCGAGCTCACCGACAAGCCGTTTGCGGTTGATTTGCTCGCGCCGATTCCCGACATGATGCGCCCGCACATGCCGGTGCTGATCGAAGAGAAGGTCCGCATCTTCGTCGCTGGCCTCGCCGTCCCCGCCGAATTCATCCAGACGATGCACGAGCACGGGATGAAGGTCGTCGTGATGTGCGGAAAAGTGCATCATGGCGAGAAGTCGCAGGCCGTGGGCGCCGACGTGATTGTCGCGCAGGGAACAGAAGCCGGCGGGCACACCGGGGAAATCGGGATGATCTCGCTTGTGCCGCAGATGATTCGTCGGGTGAAGCTGCCCGTGCTCGCGGCCGGCGGTATCGCGCACGGCAGCCAGATCGCGGCGGCGCTGATGCTCGGCGCGCAGGGCGTTGTGATCGGAACGCGCTTCATCGCAACTCCCGAGGCGCACGCCGCGCCCGCCTATCGCGAATCGCTCGTGAAGGCGCACGACGACTCGACGATGCGCACGCGATGCTACACCGGCAAGCCGTGCCGCGTCGCGCGCAACCCATACGCACTTGAGTGGGAGCGCGATCCCTCGAAGATCAAGCCGTTTCCGCAGCAGGGCATGATCTCGCGCCAGAATGGCGTGATGAACTACACGGGCGACGATGGAACCGACGCCGATCCCGAGCGCACCTTCATGCCGACGGGGCAGGGCGCGGGACTAATCGATCGCATCAAGCCCGCCGCCGAAGTGTTCGCCGATCTTTTGCGTGAGACCGAGGAAACGATTCGCGGAGCGCAGGTACTGCTCTCCGATTCGTCGCGACCGCAACATTCTGCAGCATCACCGCGGTAAATCCGGAGCGCCTTGACTGCATGGGACGGTGTACCTATCTTTCAGACAGGTATTGCAGGGCCAGGAGATCTTAATGTCCACTGAGAAGATCGTTCATGTGACTGACGCCACTTTCGACCAGGAAGTGCTCAAATCCGACAAGCCCGTCCTGATCGACTTCTGGGCGCCGTGGTGCGCGCCTTGCCGCGCGATCGCACCCCATATCGACGCACTGGCTTCCGAATATGACGGCCGGCTCAAGGTCGTGAAGATCAACGTTGACGACAACCCGCAGACCGCCGTGCGCTACGGCGTGCGCGGTATCCCAAACCTGCTCATCATCAAGGGCGGCCAGGTGAAGGAGCAGATCGTCGGCGCAGTGCCGAAGACCACGCTAGTGCGCGCAGTGGACGGCGCAATAGCCGCCTGATCGTTCCTCAAAACTGATTTCAGTTCATCGCGCGGGCGATGGCGTCGCGGATGGTGACGCGGTCGCCTCGCGTGCCTTCAGGGTTGTCTCGATCCAGTAGCGCATCAGATCGTCGCGATGCCGCTCGTAGATGTCCTTGACCTCGCCGGGGATCATCGCGACGAGAGATTCCTCGTACGTGAGCAGGATCGGCGCGAGCTTCGAGTCGCGTAGCAGCTCGGCGTCCGACGGCAATACGGCGGCCATCAGCATCACAGCGAGCCCGCATACGATCGCGACGATTGCGGCGCCAACAGCCGCTCCAGCCAGGTTGTCGAGCCATCCGAGATGAATCGTGTCGAGCACGCCGGCGACGAAGCCGCCCGCGGCCGTGACGACGATGAAGACGATCGCGAACACGGCAATATAGCCGACTACCGCGCTCACGTTCGGGCTCGTGCCCAGCAACCGAGCCGCGACTGCCGCGGCACGTTCGTATTCCTCGGAGGCGAGATAAATTCCCGCGACCAGCGACACGATCGACGTGACCATCCCGAGCGCGCCGCGGCGGAGCCCATGTAGCGCGCCGATCGCGACCGCGATGATGATCACGTAGTCGAGCCCGTTCATCGTTAGCGCACGATGCTACCGGACTCGGCGCGCCACGCGAAGTAGCGTGGCCCAATCTCATTCCTGTTCTTCCGGCGGGATGTCGGATTAAATGATCGCCATGCCGTGGGTATATATCGAAGATTTGTCGCAGCACGTCGGCGAGGAAGTTGAGCTACGCGGATGGCTCTACAACAAGCGCTCGAGCGGCAAGATCCATTTTCTGCAGGTGCGCGACGGGACCGGCATCTGCCAGTGCGTGGCGTCGATCTCCGATCTCGGCGCCGAGACGTTCGCTGCCGCCGATCACATGGGCCAGGAGACTTCTCTCCGCGTGACCGGCGTCGCGCGCGCCGACAAGCGCGCGCCGGGTGGCTACGAGCTTGGCCTCAAGTCGCTCACAATTGTATCGCCCGCGAATGACTATCCAATTACGCCGAAGGAGCACGGCGTCGCCTACCTGCTCGACCATCGCCAGCTATGGGTTCGCTCGGCGCGCCAGCACGCTATCTTGAGGATTCGTAGCGAAGTCGAATCCGCGTGCCGTGATTTCTTTTCGCAGCGCGGCTTCGTCCTCTTCGACGCGCCTGTGCTCACGCCGATCTCATGCGAGGGCACGACCAACCTGTTCCAGCTCGACTACTTCGGCGAGCGTAAGGCGTATCTCACGCAGAGCGGCCAGCTCTACGCCGAGGCGGGCGCGCTCGCGTTCGGCAAGGTTTACACCTTCGGCCCGACGTTTCGCGCGGAGAAATCGAAGACGCGCCGTCATCTCACCGAATTCTGGATGGTCGAGCCTGAAGTCGCGTACTTCGACCTCGACGACGACATGCGCCTCGCAGAGGATTTCGTCGCGTTTATCGTGGGCCGCGTGCTCGAGCGGCGCGCCGCGGATTTGCAGGCGCTCGAGCGGGACGTGACAAGGCTCGAAGCCGCGGCATCGACGCCGTACCCGCGGATCAGCTACGACGAAGCGATCGAGCGGCTCAAGGCCAAGGGCATGACGGTCAACTGGGGCGACGATTTCGGCGGCGACGAGGAAACCGCGCTCTCCGAGGAGTTCGATCGCCCCGTGATGGTTCATCGCTATCCCACCCAGTGCAAGGCGTTCTACATGAAGCAGGACCCTGCCCGTCCCGACGTCGCGCTATGCGTTGACATGCTCGCGCCCGAGGGGCACGGCGAGATTATCGGCGGCGGGCAGCGCGAGGACGATTACGAAACGCTGCGCAACAAGATCCTCGCACACGACCTGCCGCTCGCGCCTTTCGAGTGGTACCTCGATCTGCGCCGCTACGGCTCTGTCCCGCACGCGGGCTTCGGGATGGGAATCGAGAGGATGACGGGATGGATCTGCGGCATCCATCATATCCGCGAGTGCATTCCGTTCCCGCGGATGATGGAGCGGCTCGAGCCCTGACGCCCGCCGATCAGTAGCCGGTCGGCGCGGCGCCCGCCTGCGGCGCGGCGTCGCGGAAACGTGCCGGCGGCTCCCACGGCGTCGCGAGCGCGTCGTAGCCCGCGAGCAATTCCTCGACGTCGCGATTTCCCGCGGTCGCGCGAATCAGCTCGCGGAGCATCCGCGGCCGATCGGTGAGGCGCTGCTTGATCATCGTGCGGAGCGCACGATCCATCAGCCTCTCGACCACTTCGCGGCCGGCGATCTCCTTGCCGTCCTCGCTCTTCAGCGTTCGCGCGGCGATTTCCGAGAGCGCGGTACTGAGATACTCGACGTGCGGCGCTTCGTCGGAGCGGATGTAGCGGACGAGGTCGGCCGCTTCCCCCGGCGCATCGGAGACCGCCTCGTCGGAGAGGACCTGCTCCGCCCACGCGAACGTCGAGCGCGCAAAGACTTCGATCGCGAGCACGTTGACCATGAAGCGTACGGGCCGCTCGACCGGCGCTCCCAGCGCGGGAAACATCGCGGGCGGCTCCTGCCCGCGCTGCGCAATCATCGCGGCGTAAATCTCGGGCGAGATGAACGGGTTCGAGAGCGCCGCATCGCGGGCAGCGTCCCACATCTGGCGATGCCCGCCTTCTTCGTCCCAGCCGGCCTCGTCGCGCGCGTGCGCCTCGAAGAGTCCGCTTCGAAGATGCTCGAGCGCGGTGCCGGCAGTATCTTCGCGGATGAAGGACTTCAGCGGTGGCACCGGCAGCTCGCGGATCATCGCGCCGAAGCCCTCGACGATCGCGATTTGCGTGAGCAGACGTACGGTGGGCTCGCGCACGCCCTCGCGCAGCAGGAGCTTGGTCTGCGCGACGCTCGGCGCGTGCGGCGGCACGACATCATCCGGAATTTCGACGAGGGGAAGCGGCGAGGTCGCGCGATGCTGCTCCTGCCAGGCCCTGATCGCGGGCACGCGCCACAGCGTACGCGGCGAATGGTAGTTGCCGTCAGCGTCGAAACCGCCGTGGCATCGCACACCCTTGACGATTAGCGGATCCTTGGTCGAAACATTGGCAAGCAGCTCTTCGCTACTGAAATTCAACCGCGATTCATTCGGCATTTGAGGTTCCTCGCGCTCCTAGCGCCTCGGCGGCGTCTTCCCTAACGTACGTTAGGTTCAATGCGCGAGTCAAATTAGTTCAATCCCGGGGGACGGCGAAGTTTCGCACGTAAGCGATTGGTGTTTGCTATAACACCGATCGATGCGAGCTGCGTTTTTGCAGTTGCGCGTCGATCAATCGCGAACAGGAGATCCTCCGATGGTGAATAGCGACACACTGATTACCGAGGCTGCGCGCGAGGCGCACGCCTACGACTGGAGCGCGATCGTCGATGACCTCAACCGCCTGCTTCGCCTGCGCACCACGCCGATCGGAATGAAGCTCTTCGCCACTGTCGAGGAGATGGAGGCGATTCCGAAAATCCGCCGCCCCAAGGCGATTCACACCACCGATCAGATTGTCGCCCAGGCCGCGCGGCTCGGCTGGACCGTCGGAATCACCGCCAAGGATCTCGCCGGCGCGCAGTGCGCCGCCGTGATTGGGCTTCATCCGCGCGACGAGGATTGGCTCTCCGGCAAAGCGATGGCGGGCATGTGGTACGAGACGATCGCCGATTCGTCTGCCCATCAGCATGCGATGGACCTCGCGCCGTACGGAGGTCATACCGCGATGGCCGTCTCTCCACTCGCATCCGGCCGCTTGAACCCGCCCGATATCTGCCTCGTGTATGCGACGCCCGGCCAGATGATCATCTTTATCAACGGCCTCCAATGGTCGGGCTATCGCAAGTTCAACTGGAGCGTGGTCGGAGAGTCATCGTGCGCCGATTCGTGGGGCCGTGCGCTCAAGACTCGAGAGCCGAGCCTTTCGATTCCGTGCTTCGCCGAGCGGCGTTACGGCGGCGTGCTCGACGACGAATTGCTCATGGCGCTGCCGCCAAGCTTCCTGGTGAAATCGATCGAAGGGATGAAGCGGCTCGCATCCAACGGCCTTCGCTATCCGATTCCGCAGTATGGAGTGCAATCCGACGCACGCGCGGGACTCTCGGTGTCCTACGGCGCGAAGGAAAGGGGCTGATTCCGCGCGCCCCGCCGCACTGACTGGATAGTCAGTCGGAGTCTTTTGCTTCGACCGCCGAGGCTCTATAGCGTGAGGCGCGGAGCCTCATGAGCGCCGCGCCGCAAGCTGCTGCCGCACTGCACGACAGCCACGAATTCTCGTCGGCTCGCAAATGGATCATCGCGTTCTCGGTCATGCTCGGCACCGTGCTCGAGGTGCTCGACAGCTCCATCGTCAACGTCTCGCTGCCGCACATGCAGGGCAGCTTCTCCGCCAGCGTCGATGAAATCGCGTGGGTGGTGACCTCATACCTGGTCGCGGCTGGCGTGATGATTCCGCTCACCGGCTGGATCGCCGAACGCTTCGGCCGCAAGCGCTACTTCGTCGTGTCGATCGCGATGTTCGTGGTCTCGTCTGCGCTTTGCGGCGTCGCCCAGTCGCTCAACCAGATCGTCCTCTTCCGACTCATGCAGGGTGCGGCGGGCGCCGCGATGATGCCGCTGTCACAGGCGATCCTGATGGAGACCTTTCCGCCGCGCGAGCAGGCGATGGCGATGGCGGTATGGGGAATCGGCATGATGGTCGCGCCGATCATGGGCCCGACGATCGGCGGCTGGATTACCGACGCGTGGAGCTGGCGCTGGAATTTCTACATCAACGTGCCGATCGGCACGTTGGGCATGTTCATGGTCACGCGCTTCGTCGATGATCCTTCCTACATGCGCGAGCGGCGCAAGGGCCGGATCGATTTCCTCGGTATCGCGTGCCTCTTCATCACGCTCGGCCTCGGCGAGATCGTGCTCGATCGCGGCGAGCGCGCCGACTGGTTCCACAGCCCGTGGGTCGTTTACTGCACGGCGACCGCACTCATCTCGCTGGTCGTGCTTATTTATCACGAGCTGCACACCGAGGACCCGGTGATCGATCTGAGCATCCTTGAGAACATGAACTTCACGCTGCCGGTGACGCTGGTGATCTTCCTCACCTTCACGCTCTACGGCACCGCGATCCTGAACCCGGTCTTCCTGCAGGAGGTGCTTGGCTACACGGCCTCGAAGGCGGGACTGATCATGGCGCCGCGCGGCTTCGGCACGATGTTCGCCATGATCATCCTCGGAAGCCTCGCCCGTCACGGCGTTGATACGCGCGGGCTCGTCGGTATCGGCTTTATCCTCGTCGGCTTTGCGATGTGGGAGATGGCGGGGCTCAACCTCTACTCGGATTCGTTTCGGATCGTGTGGCCGATGGTGGTCCAGGGAATAGGTACCGGCCTGGTGTTCCCGGGGCTTTCGGCCGCGGCTCTCGGCTCGATGGAAAAATTCAAGATGCAGCGCGCGGCAAGCCTCTATGCGGTCACGCGCAACCTAGGCGCCGCGATCGGCACTTCGTATCTGACGACGTTGCTGATTCATCGCCAGCAGATTCGCCAGAGCTACCTCGTCGAGCACGTGTCAATTTTCACGCTGCCGCATCTCAGGATGCCGGGCGCGCCGATGAGCCTGGCCGACCAGCTTATCGCGGGGCGGCATCAGGGGATGGCGATGCTCTATGGGATGGTGCAGCGGCAGGCGATGATGCTGTCGTTCAATGACATCTACCGGATGCTGGCGCTGCTGATGGTGATCATGGTGCCGACGTTCCTGTTCCTGCAGCGCGACATGCGCAACGCCCCCGCCGACGCCCACTGAAGGCTCGGCGGTATAAGACGCCGTCGTTGGGATATGCCTAATACGTGGCCAGCAAGAATCCAGGATTGGCCCTGCTCCAGAAAAAGCTCGCTGAACTTCGCCTCGAGAGCGAAGTTGCTAGCGAAAGCGCAAAAATCCTGATTGAGCACAAGATCGCCGAGCAACGGACTGGGTGGCAGATCGCACGATCAAGTGGCTCGGCACGCTCGGCAACAATGAAGACTGGTTCGTCTGGAGTCGAAAAGATTCTCGCCGATAAGCCACGGCATTGGCTCGAATGGTACCGGAGCGCCGCGACTGACACATTAGCCACGCTCATCCGTCGCCGACACCGTGTCGGCATCGCGCTAACCCATGCGGCACGACCCCATCTGCTTGTCAAGTTGTATGATTGTAATTGATCGATCGTTCAATAGTTGCCCAAGCGCGGTGCGCGCGCTAATTAAGATGACGGTCGTGATGACGTAATTCCGCTGGTCCGATAACGACGCGCTCGCGCTTCGCCGCATGCGTGGGACATGCAGGCGGCGAATCACGAAACGCCATATCCATCGAGCCTCTGCTTGGATGATGTTGACGTGGGGCAGGCAGGGCGAGAAACGCTGAGCAGGCTGATGGGGCTGATGAAAAGAGCCGGTGCGCATGGCGCAGATTGGCGTAGGCGCTTTTCGAGAGTTGACCCCTGAGGCACGCTGCCTCTCGTGGCATTTCAAAGATCGTTGTAGGCCGCGATTTCATCATCGCTGCCCCGGTCTGACTCCCTTCTTTTCCAATCTCCTAGTCACTCGAAAATCAAAAGCAAATTTTTTAGGCAGTTCGGTCCGAAGCCCCCTTCGAACAAGTCTCAAAGCAGCGCGCATGGCATCTGGCGCGACCGCCTTTAGCCGGCGGATTTTCGACGATTTGGGAGGATAACCCGGTGCGAAACGGTCCGCTGGTTCATCGCCGTCCTCACGTATCGCGCCTCACGCATGGCGCGCCGTCACCGCTCGAGCGCCTGCAGGCTCTCGCCGTCCTTGGGGGAGGACGGCAGTATCGTAGCCGCGCTCGCGCGTCCGCCGTCGAAATCGATTTCGAAACCGAGCGGTTGCAGCTCGGGAGCCGCCTGCCGATCAACCTTAGGAATTTTCTTGCCGCCGAGCTCGGTGCCTCGATGCGTATTGAAGATGATTCGATCGTGGCGCTCGATCCGCGCCCCGGCAAAATCCTGATGCGCGATCTGGCCCGCGCGATCCGGCGGTTCTCAGCCGAACGCGCGCGCGAGGCGTGGTCGGAGTGCGCGATCGGCCTCGATCGGCTGGCGCGCGAATTTTTCGCCGCTCCACTCGACGTGCGCGGACCAGTGGTGCTGTGTCTTCGATGTTCCTGCGTGGGCGCGGGCGCGCTCGATCAGCATTGCGGCGCGCGCTGCCTCGCGGTTGACCTCGGCTCCGCCGTTCGTGCCGAAGAGCTGGAGGGGCGAGCGCACGACGGCTCGTGGGCGCCCGAAGCGATGCATCGCGCAGTCGAGAATTTCCGCCGCGCGCGCGCCGACGCGGGCCTCGCGCACTACGATCTCGATTGTTACACGGCGGGCGGGCAGGTGATCTTCACCTGGCGGCCGCTCGCGCCCGAAGCCGAGCCGCAGGCGAAATAGCGGGGCCTCGAAAGCCGACGAAAAAAATGATAGCGGGCGCTGAAGGCAGCGCCCGCTTTTCGTTTCGGAAAGTGTGAGGTGGACTACATCGAGGAGGCGCGGCGGCGGCGCTGCTCTTTGCGGCGGCGGCGCTGCGCCTCGGAACGTTTGCGCTTGCGGCGCACGCTGGGCTTCTCGTAGAAGGCCCGCTTCTTCATCTCCTTGAATACTCCCTCTTTCGCGAGCTTGCGCTTGAGTACCCGCATCGCCTGGTCAAGGGAGCCTTCAACACGTATTTCCATAGTCCTCCGTCCAGCCTGCTGTTTAGCCCACTGAGATTAGGACCGCCCGCCGCAGGTGTCAACCAGCTGCAACAAGAGGTGGCGGCCGAACTAGAAATTACAAGGCCAGTCCCCAGCAACGAGGCCGAACGTCGTGGCCGGCGTTCGCTGCGACATGCCCTCACCCGGCGCGCAACTTTCGATGAAAGTCGTGCGTCGGCCTCTGCCGGTTTGCGGCTTCCGCCCGTGGCGTCAGCCGCGGGCGAGGCTGTTCATGCAAGGCTTGCGCTTCTCTTGCCGTCCGAGCGGAGTGAGTCCGCGAGCGAAGCCGGGGGATCTTATCCAGCCGTTACCAGCGTAGAAGGACGGCGCTGCGCTCACTTTCGCTAAATCATCCCGTGCGCTAGAAAACCCCGAGGATGAAAGCGCGCCACGCCGCCGCGCTCGCCCTGGCCGGCTGGTACCTGATGTTCCCGCCGTTCAGAAGCGACGGAAAATCGCTCGACTTGCTCGCGCCGCTCTCAGCGTGGCGCATTGCGTTCACCTTTGACACCGCCAAGGAATGCGAGGATATCCGCTCGCGTGTCTACTACGGGCTCGAAATCCCGCCGCGCTACCGCGTGTTCGACAACGTCGGCGGTATCGGCTACATGCAGTGCATCGGCACCGACGACCCGCGCCTCAAGCCGGAGTAATTGACTCGACATTTTGTTGGCATCGCGAGTGTGAATGCCCGCCATGCCGCCGCGCTCGCGCTCGTGGCTCGCCGATCGAGTTCATCTTCTACTGATTGCTGACCAGACCCGCCGCATTACTGCTCTTCAAGACGCTCGCCCGCGTTGATAAATCATACTGACGAGTTCGGAAATTTGTCGTCTGCGCCCGGCCTCTCGAAGGAGCATCGCCGATGGATCTGGGTCTCGAAGGAAAAGTTGCGATCGTAACCGGCGCCACGCGCGGGCTCGGCCGCGCGATGGCCGAGGCGCTTGCCTCTGAAGGTATGGCGGTCGCGATCTGCGCGCGCGATGCCGACCAGGTGAAATCCGCGGCCGCGAGCCTCGCGCAGCTTTCATCCTCGCATGGCGGCGCGGGCGCGCTCGGCCATGCGGCCGACGCGACGGACGCGTCCGCGATGGAACGACTCGTCAGCGAAACCGTGAAGCGCTTCGGCGGCGTTGATGTGCTCGTCAACAATGCCGGCGCGGCGCGTCCGGGAGCGCTCGCCGAGCTGCCCGACGCCGCATGGCGCGAGCAATTCGATCTGAACTTGTTGGCGCCCGTCAGGCTCGCGCGCCTCGTCGTGGCCGAGATGGAAAAGCGCGGCGGAGGCTCGATCATCAACATTGGATCGATTTACGGGCGCGAGGCCGGCGGTCCGATGACCTACAACGCGTCGAAGGCTGCGCTCCATTCGTTCACCAAGATGCTCGCGCGGGAGTTCGCTCCCAAAGCCATCCGCGTCAACACGATCGCGCCCGGCTCGATCATCTTTCCGGGCGGAGTGTGGGAAGGAATCTTCAAAGCCGACCCGGCCTTCGAGAAGGATTTCATCGCGCACGATCTGCCCGCGGGACGGCTCGGCCATCCCGACGAAGTCGCGTACGCGGTCGTGATGCTCGCGTCACCGCGCGCGAGCTGGATCACCGGCGCATGTATCCCCGTTGACGGCGCGCAGGGGCGCTCGATCGTCTGACGGATCAGATGAAATCGCTCTCGATTCGTATCGCGGTAGCGAGCGCGGCCGTGTTTGCCGTCTTCGGCTGCGCCGCGCCGATGCCGAGCACCGATCTGCCACCGACGCGAATCGTGGCGCCGGCGCGCGACTTCCCCGAGCTCCGCGATTATCGCGGCGTGATCGATTTGCAGCTCAAGGACTCGGGCCTCGACCAGGCCGGTATCGCTGACCTCGCGCGAGCTGCCCAGCTCGATTTCGTCACGCTCGGCGACGATGCCGAGCCGGGCACGTCCAACTACGGCACGGGAGGCTTCACGTCGGCGATTCTCTTCATCCCGGGTGGAGCGTTCAAAATTGGCGGCGGTGAGATCGTGGGCGTGAGTATCCACGATCCGATCGCGGCCGGTTCGAGTGTTCCAGCCCTCGTCGATGCGATTCACTCGCAAGGCGGCCTTGCGATCGCGCGCGAGCCCTCGCGATTCACCTCGGCGGACGATTACGCCCTCGCCGACGCGATCGAGGTTTACGATCAGTCGGCGGTGTGGCGCGCTCGGAGTCCATTCGCGCTCAAGCTAGGTGCGATATTTCTCGGTACCGACCATTTTCTCGCCGACCTCGATTCTCTCGCGCCCCCCGCGATCGGCGCCTATGACCATCTGACCGAGGGTGCGCGCATCGCGCTGGTGGCGGGCTTCGGCGCGCCCGCCAACATGAACGTGCTCGGCGCGACCGTCGGCACCTGGCAGCAGCTCTTCCTCTTCTATGCGACCCACGTGCTCGCGACCGAGCGCGAAACCGACCCGGTGATGGACGCGATCAAGAATGGCCGCGTGTATGTCAGCTTCGATTTCCTCGGCTACGTGCAGGACTTCGCGTTCTACGGCGAGAGTGGAATGACGAAGATCATGATGGGCTCGGAGGCGCCGTTCGCATCGGGCGTGACGCTGAAGACCGAGCTGCCGGACACCGCGGACCGAATCGTAATTTTCAAAAACGGTGTCGAAACGGCGTCGGTCGAATCGGCTACGAACTTCGCGTACGTGCCGAAATCCGCGGGCGCTTATCGTGTCGTCGCCTACCGCAAGGCCGTTCCCTGGATCATCTCGAACCCGGTTTATCTCCGCTAACGCGACGATGAGCGCGGCGCGGGCGAGTTCCGTGTTCAGCCGCGCGAGTTCCGTTACGCAGAATCGGCGCGATGCGCGCAAATGTTTCGGCGATCGCATTTGATACCAGCCGAATCTTCGCAATTCGCCGCAGATCCTGGTGCGTGACGAGCCACACAGGCCGCCTTACTGGAGGTTGGTCGGGATTCAACCGCGTCAAGGCCGGATCCAGATCCGCCTGCGCGCACGCAAGGAAGCCGATTCCAATTCCGTCGGCCACCGCTTTCAACTGCACGAACGGGCTGTTGCTGAAGAGCGCCACGCGCGACCTGCCGAGCGCCACGCGCGATGCGCCGAGGGCCTCGCGAAACCACGATGGAGCGCCCAGGTAACTTACTATCGAGTGATCTTCGAGGCCCGAAGATGAGTCGCGGGCTCTGTGCCGCGCGACGTAGTCAGGCGAGGCATAAAGGGTAAAGGCGAATTCGCCGAGCTTGCGGCATACGACGCTAGGATCGTCGGGCCGGTTCAAGCGGAGCGCGATATCGGCCTCGCGGCGCGCAACGTCAACGATGTGCAACCCCGTCATCATCTCGACTTGGAGTGCCAGATACCGGCGCATCAGCGCTGCTGCCGCCGGCACCACGACCAATCGCGCCAGGACCTCAGTGGTCGCAACCCTGACGAGGCCGCTAAGCCGCGCGTCGTGCCCGGCGACGAGGCGGTTGACCTCGGCGGCGGAAGATTCCATCGCCTCGCACTCGCTCAGGATCGCCCGGCCCGCTGCGGTGATCGCGAATCCCTGCGGCGTGCGATCGAAAAGCTTGGCGCCGAGCTGATCTTCGATCGTGGCCAGCCGCCGCCCGACCGTGGCGTGATCGACCTGCAGCGCGCGCGCCGCCCCGGAGAGGCTTCGCGCTCGAGAGAGCGCCAGAAAATAGCGGACGTCATCCCATTGCCACATGAGCGCGGACTCCGGATGTGTGAATTCGCACAGCAGATGTGCACACATGCGTAATTCCCACAAGTGTCGCGCCGCCGCAAGGATCGGGTCGGGTACGTCGGCATTCAGCGCGCGCGCGGAGTGAACGATGAACGGTGAAGACAGACGGAGATGGATAATCGTTGCGGTTCTGTTCGCGACACTTTTTCTCATCTGGGGTCCGATCAACGCAAGCGGCGTGTTTTTCGTGCCTGTTGTGAAGCACTTCGGATGGAGCCGCGCGCGGTTCTCGTTGCTGGTCGCGAGCGCGCCGCTCGCGGCGGGAGTGAGCAGTCCGTGGATCGGCTCGGCGATGGATCGCTTCGGCGAGCGCCGCATAATGCTCGCGGGCGCCGCGGCGGTCGCGCTCTCCTATCTCGCACTCAGCCGCGCGGATTCCGCCGCCGCCTTTTTCGCAATCTTCATCCTGCTCGGCGCGGGAATTACGGCGTCGACGATCATTCCGACCGCGCTCGTGATCACCAACTGGTTTAAGGAGCAGCGCGGGCTCGCTCTAGGAATCGCCTTCGCCGGTATTCCACTGGGCGGCACGGGAATCACGATCCTCGCGAGCCAGGTTGTGCAGCGCTACGGCTTTCGTACGGGCTACGCGGCGATGGCGCTGCCGATCATTTTCATCGTCATTCCGCTGCTGGCGATTTTCTTGCGCACGCGTCCATCCGCCGCGCGTACTGACGATCTCGCGGCCCGCGCGAGTATCGAAGATTCGAGTCCCGGCTTCGAAGTGCGCGAGGCGTTTCGCACACGATCGTTCTGGCTGATCGCTATTGCCGAGTTGCTGTTCGCGACGGCCGGCGTCGGGCTGCGCGTGCATCTGATTCCGTATCTTACGAGTATCGGCTACACGCCGACGGCGGCGGCGGAAATCTTCGGCGCGATGTTCGTGTTCAGCGCGGTTGGCACCTTCGGCGTGGGGTCATTCGCCGATCGGCTCGGCGGCCGCATGACGCTCGCAACGATCTTCGCGATTGCCGCGGCGGGGATCGCGATGTCGCTCGGCGCGGCGCACTTCGCCGGGGTCTGTGCGTTCGTCGTGATCTTCGGCCTGGTGCGCGAGACGTCGCCTGCGGTGTTGCCGATAGTGGTTGGCGATTCTCTAGGCGTGCGGCGCCTCGGAGGCTTGCTCGGCGTGGGCGCGCTCTTCACCACGATCGGTTTCGCGGCAGGTCCGGTAATCGCGGGCCGGATTTTCGATCGCACCGGCAGCTACAGCGGCGCGCTTATACTGTTTACCGGACTTGCACTTCTGGCCGCGCTCGCGATCCGCGCGACGCTGCCGCTCGCCGAGGAACAGGCGCGCGCCGCAGCATCAGGCAGAGCGCCGGCGCTCGATCCCGCGCCCGTGCCGCTCGATCAGTGAACGGGGGGACCTTACCTGACCGTTAGCCAGGTGAGCGCACCGGCGATCAGCGCCTGCACGCCGACCGTGAGCGTCGGCTCGATCACCGGCGCGAATAGCGGCGAATGGTTGCTCGGGATCTCGTCGAGGCGGCCTTCTTTTTCAGCTGCGCGGACCCGCTCGGGATCCAGACCGCCGAAGTACCAGAAGACTGACGGGCATCCGGCGGCAATGCCGAACTCGCCGAAATCCTCGCTCGCGTTGATGAGCGGAATCTCGTGGACGCGCTCGTCGCCGAAGTGGCGAATCAGCGATCCAACGGTGCGGCCGGTTGCCTCGGGATCATTGGTGAGGATCGGGAATTGATTGAGCGGGCGAAATTCCGGCTCGCGCGGTGCGCGCGACGCGGACGACTCCGCGACTGCGATTCGCCGTATCGATTCGAGCACGCGCTTTCGCACCTCGGGCGCGAACGATCGCACGTTGAGTTTGATCGACGCCTGGTCGGGAATGATGTTCTCCTTGGTTCCCGCGTGGAGGCTGCCGACGGTGACGACCACCTGGTCGCTGGGCGCGACTTCGCGCGCGACGATCGTTTGCAGGCGGAGCACCAACGACGCCGCCATCACGATCGGATCGACGCTCGACTGCGGGCGCGATCCATGCGCGCCGCGCCCGAAAAGCCTGATCTCCATGCTGTCCGCCGCCGACATCGACACGCCCGACCGCCAGAAGACCGCGCCCGCCGGGCCGGGAGTTACGTGCTGTCCGAGCACGACGTCAGGCTTGCCGAAACGCTCAAGGAGTCCGTCGTCGATCATCGCACGCGCCCCCGAGCCGATTTCCTCGGCGGGCTGAAACACCATCATCAGGCGCCCCCGCCATCGATCGCGGTTCTGTGCGAGCAACGCCGCCGCGGCCGTGAGGCAGGTCACGTGCATGTCGTGTCCGCACGCGTGCATCACAGGCACCGGCTCGCCGTCGGGATCGACCGCCTTGGCGAAACTCGCGTAGGCGAGGCCAGTTTGTTCGCCGACCGGCAGCGCGTCCATGTCGGCGCGGAGCATCACGGTCGGACCGACGCCACTCTCGAGGATTCCCACGACGCCTGTAGTACCGACGTTGGTTGTGACCTCGTAGCCAGCGGCGCGAAGGCGCTCTGCTGCTCTGGAAGCGGTCCGCGTCTCCTGCATCGAAAGTTCGGGATTGCGATGCAGGTCCTGGTAGAAGGCGGTCAGCTCGGAACGCATCGAGTCCAGCCCGCCAATGATTTCCGTCAACGAATCCACGCGCGTCTCCTTCGCCGATCAATTGGACTGAAGTTTATCGGAGCGCGAAGCGCTGCTGCTAACGGCGCGCGATGAAATCCTCGATACGCGCGAGTCGTTCTTCGATTGTTAGGTCGCCTTCGAGGCGGACGACCGGGCACCTGAGCGCCGCGAGCCATCGATTGTGAACCTGCAGGCTGCGCTGCTCGTCGCCGGCCGTATCGTATTTCTCGGCCCACGGCATGAACTCAACGTAGTGCTGATGCAGTCTGGCGCCGGGTGCGAGCGCTTTGGCGCCGCATCGGGCAAGCTCGCGTTCGCGGAGCCGCACCACGCGGATGTCGTGCGGCAGGTAGAGGAAGACGACCAGCTCGAAGCGCGGGATGAATGGATCGCCCCAGCTAACTAGCGAGCCGCTGAGCACCCATCGCGGATGCGCGTTCAAGTCGGCGCCGAGCAGGCGGCGCCGCTCTTCTACTTCGCGCGGAGTCGTAAAGCGCGGCTCGGTCGGTATCCAGTAGTAGTCGTCGGCGTCGAGATGGTGATAGCCGAAGCGCTCCGCGAGCGCGGCGCCGAGAGTAGATTGCCCAGAGCCCGACGCGCCCGTGATGTGAATCCTGTCGATGCTCAGCGCGCTCACGCGGCGAGCGAGCAGGTGAGGGAGTGTGCGGTCGCAGATTCGACACGGACCGCGATCGTATCGCCGGTGCGAATACCTTCGACGGTCGGGAACACCGCAGTCTTGAACTGCGGCGTCTTGCCCGCGAGCATCGCGTTCCCCCGGCGCGCCGAACCCTCGACCAGCACTTTGTACACCTGTCGGATACTCGCGCGGTTGCGATCGAGCGAAATCCTCTCCTGGAGCGCGATCAGTTCCGCGAGGCGCTGGCCTTTCTCGTGTTCGCTGACCGTGTCGCCGAGCTTGTAGGCGCGCGTGTTCTCGCGCACCGAGTACTTGAAGGTGAAGGCTGAGTCGTAGCCGATCTCATCAAGAAGACCGAGCGTCGCGCGAAAGTCGGAATCATTCTCGCCGTGGAAGCCCACAATTATGTCCGTCGAGAGCGCGAGCGCCGGAATCGCGCGACGAAGCCGCCCGACCAGCGAGCGATACTCGGCGACGGTGTAGCCGCGATCCATCGCCGCCAGAATCCGGTCGGAACCCGACTGCACCGGCAGATGCA
>JASHQJ010000424.1 GCA_030037595.1 Candidatus Binataceae bacterium | reverse complement strand
CTTTCCTTCCAGGGGACCCGACCATTGCTTACCTTCGACTCCTCGACATGGCGCCGAAGATGATCTCGCGCTTGTAGCTCCTCTCCGCAAGCCGTAAACACTCCCTAAAGGCTCACGGCATCCGCGATAAGACACCGCCAGCGCATGAGAATAGCGCTCAGGAGGCTTAATTAGCGCTTACATTGGTAGCGGTCAAGTCAAGGAAGATGGTGCAATTTCTACACGCTGATCGGGTCAGGAGCGCAAATTGGTTGCAAGTTGCAACCGAGCATCTCCCTAAACATTTCACGGAAAGACGCTCTTCAATGACGCGAGTGGGGGTGCATCGCTTGATCGAGTGCGTCCAGTAGCCGATCGCGCGGGAACGGTTTGATTAGAAGCGCTACTGGATTTGCGCTTTCTGCCAATGCGCGGGTCTCTTCGTCTCCGTGCGCAGTGATCATGATCACAGGGAGCGCACAGCCGCACGCGACAAGCTTCTCACAAAGCTCTGCTCCGTTCATCTCAGGCAGATGAACGTCCACGACCAAGCACGCATCGGTTAGTGGCAATTCCGCCATTAGGAGCACACTCGGGCGGTCGAAGGTACGGACCTCAAATCCGGCTCCGGAGATGAGACGCCGCAGGGCGCGTAGCATCGACGGATCATCATCGATCACGATCGCGACTGGCTTTGCGGTAATCACTTCGTTCTTTTCAACAATCATTTGACAGTTTCGCCACGTTCAAGTGTATCGGACCTTGGTCTGAATGAGCATCGTCGTTCAGCAAACGCGGCCAAGGCGCGCCTTCGGTCTTTAGGCTCGCTCTTATTTATCAGACCAAAGTCGGATTGTGACCTCACACTGCCGTGCGACACTTGTGAAGTATAGACGATGGGTTCGGGGAAATGTTGCAAGAGCGAGGAGGCGACCTCGAAAAATCAAGAAGGAACCAGACTACAGTCGCAAATTTTAGGAACTCCTCGGCGCCGGGCGAGTCCAGTGACCACGGCAGATTGCACCATAAGATTCTTCAGAGCATGCCTGGCGATGCTGTTTTCGGCCGTCTTCGCCCTGCTTGTTCTCTCGGGACTTGCAAGGGCGCAATCGACTGCCACAGGATTGGCTGAAGAAGAACGATTGGAGCGGGATTTTACTGATCCACTAACCACCCTTCCGCAGCTAATTCTCAGAGACAGTTACACGCCGGCGACCTATGGTCCGTGCGCTCCTTCTGTGTGCGTGCGGGATGAGCAAACTAACCAGTTCATTATTCGCCCGCTGATCCCGCGACTACCACCACGAACGCTCCTTCCGCTACCGCAATTGATTCGTCCGACCTTATCACTAGTAACGGTCCCGAGTTCCAACGGCGGAACGCGCACGGAGTTTGGTGACCTTTCTGTCTTCGATGTTGCCGTCTTGCCTTGGCCGGATCGTCAAAAGACGGGTTTGTTGATAGGGGTGGGTCCAACTCTCGTATTTCCAACAGCAACATCGAAGAGTGCCGGTCAGGGAGCCTGGCAAGCGGGGCCGGCACTGGGCGTGATCTACGCGGGTATTCCAGGTTTGCTGGTTGGTTTCGTTGCCCAAAATCCCGTTTCCTTCGCGTACACCTCTCCATCACGCACGCCGCTCAATACTGTTTTGATTCAGCCGGTAGTAGCTGTTCATCTCTGGGATAAATGGTACCTTCGCTCGGCTGAAGCTACATGGTCGGTCGGATGGCGGAGACAATCTCCGACGATCCTCCCGTTGAGTTTGGGGATCGGTCGAACAATAGTCCGGTCCGGCTTACCCCCAGCAAGTCTTTTTGTAACCGGCCAATGGACTTTGTATCGTCAATACGCACCGATCGCCCCCCAAACGACAATCAACTTTGGCATAACCGTAGCTTTCCCGCGTCTGAGAGACTACTGGCGTCAGTGAAATCATTGACGACTGTCGGCTAGCAAGAGCAGCGACCTCAAAGCGATCAAACCGAGCTGATTTTATCGTGACGGGTGCGGGGACCTTTGCATGAACAAAACCTCGAACGTGGCATTGTTAACTGTTTTCTGCACGCTTTTACTGCGAGCGCTTCATTCGTTCGTTTTTTCCGGATACCGCACAACACAGGTTCTTCATAATAGTTCTTATTGCGCTGTTCCTGAGCCTGATTACAGAGTTTGCGATCGAAGTTTTCAGGAGAATGAGAAAACCTCGGTCCTCAAATGAATAAACGTGAAAGATAACTCAATCGTGATCAACGGGGCGTTGGACCAGATTGTGCTGACACTTGCAATGGCTTTCTCGATCTATAATGCGGACGGCACCGGGGGAAAGGTGGTTGCAACGGCTCCAAAAAGGAGACCGATTGAGCGGTAGTGCTTCAAGGCCATGCGACGAAACCGCCCCGAAGTGGCGGCCAGATCCTTCGATTTTAGTTACCGGAGCCGGCCAGCGTTAGTTCGACTCTGCGGTTCTGGGCACGACCGTCTTCCGTATCGTTCGATGCGACCGGATCGGCATCACCGAAGCCCTGAGCAGAAATCAGATTCGGGTTAACTCCCTGAGAAATCATGAATTGCATCACGTTGTCCGCACGCTTCTGTGAGAGAATGAGATTCGTGGTTACGCCTTGGCGCCTAAGACCCGCGCCAATCGGAACGTTATCGGTGTACCCATTCACTGTGATCTTGGTGGTCTGCATCGGAGCCAAGATGGGAGCCATTTTCGCGATCGTTTGCTGAGCTTGCGGCGGCATCTGCCAGTCGCCAGAAGGAAATAGAAGCTGATCGTTGACGGTTACCTTTATGGCGTTCTGGAGCCGTTCGATGTGCATTTCCTTAGAATTGATCTCAGTTGACATCGTCTGATTGAGCTGGTCATAGCGGGCCTGCAACGCGTCATATTTCTGCTGCTGGGCTTCATACTTTTGCTGGGAAACACAACCACTAAGCACAAAAGCGATTAAGCAGACGGCCAGACCAAGTGGGTGCAGCTTCGATCCGATCATTTTTCTGGCTCCTTCTTCACAAGTTGCTCACAAAACAAGTGCCTTAAGAAAGCATTCCGCGTAAATCAGACCTTGGTCCTATTGTGGTTGGTGATCACATTTCGAAACGCTACGGACGTGAGGCACCACCAAGTCCCTGCGAATCGGGGATCTGGGAGCGTTCGATATCCTCTGGGAAGCGATAATGCATGCGATTGGCGCGGTCGAGCAGATCGAGTTCCTCTTGCAGAGCGGCAATGCGGCGCTCTGGCAGGGTGTGCGAAACGCTATCGATCATCGCGCGCAGGCGACGGGCGACCTGCAGATTACCACCGCCATACATGCGGATCTCACTGAACGTGAGATCGACAAAGTCTTGCCAGTTTGGAGTGTGAAAGATAAGCCTCAGTCGCCCTTCGCTGTCAAGTACTTTCTCGTCGCGCAGATCGCGGGAGCCAACGGTTCGCAACAATCGCTGGAGTTGATCAATAGCAACAACCGCGGTCGTTGGGTCATTGATCGCCGGTGACAGTGCTTTTATGGCAATGTCTACGATCACGCGGAAAGCGAATGTCGAATCCTGTTCGATCGTGCGTTCACGACCAAAAGCCACCTGGTTCTGCAGCAAGCGCTCGTCGATTTTTGTTGCACCTGCGCCACGGAGCTGAAAGAGCAGATCATTCTTAGCCACGAAATCACCAACCCGAGGTATCAGCTCGATGATTGCATCTACCCTTTTGGCTTCCGCCACCAATGCGTCGGCATTCACTGCAATTATGATGGCAGAGCTATGACCATGTGGAATGCTTCGTACTGGTGTCCCAAAGCTTTCCGTCTCTTGCACCTTTACGGAGGGCACAGCGAGAAGATTCGGATAAACGTCATCGATAACCTGTAAACCATGCTGAGCTATGCGCCAAACTATGCTAACGGGGCGCATGAGTCGCGCCGCATGATCGATAAGGAACATAAACACTAGAACACTAAACAACCCTAGAGCTCCCGTGATACTCACTAGCGAGCGCGGTATCGTGTCGACCCTTGTCTTCACAGCGATCGCAAGGAGCAAAGCGTATACGAATACAGCGACCGATCCGCGGATAGCATTGTCGCGCAGTAAAGCAGTAGCAATTATTCGAGGAGTCAGTTGACCACTCGCAACCTGAATTGCCACGATCAGCGAACTGAAAGTAAAAACGATGAACGCAATCGACGACGAGATCACGACGTCCGCAACTGCGATTGTTCCGTCCCTGGTGCCACCCGCGAATCCTGGGAACCAGCCGAGATCTATCTGATATGCATATGCGATCCGGAATGTCAGTTGTTCCAGGACGAGGGCAAGGACAGGAGCGATCCAAACTGTTGACAAAAGGTAGCTTTTTATCGCGTATCGACGACTCCAGCTCATTTTTATCGCCCCTCAACGGGAATTGGCCATCACTTCGTAGTAATTAGAGTAAACCTTTTGAATACGCAACTAAGGAGCTTGTTGTTATGATTCGGGCGTTGATGGGGGCAGGTGCTGATAGCCACTTGTACTCGCTCAAGACCTTGCGATCTGTCTTACTGGCCGCG
>JASHQJ010000423.1 GCA_030037595.1 Candidatus Binataceae bacterium | reverse complement strand
GCCACGAACACCTCCAAATGGTCGCGATGTTAATCGATGCGCTGGTTTAGGAGAATCGGCGTTTTCCCGCTCACCGCTTCTCGTTGCGCCGCCAACCGCCAGCCCCCCCATCGGTCGGCAACCAGGTCAGCCGCTCCTCGTCCGGTGCATCGAACTCACGCCCTAACTTGGTCCGCTTGTCATGCATGTCGTTGTTGCGTAGCGCGAGCATCTGTTCCAATGCCGGCAGGATCTCGTGAATACGACAGCGACAGCCTGGAACGGTGCACGGCCGGCGAATGAGCTCTTGCACCGCTCTGGTAACAACGTCCCGCGTGATCTTCGCCCGCTGGCGTGGCGTTGCGTGTTCCGGAAAAACGAGAGACGAGGACCTGGTCGGATCGGGCCGAAAACTCGGGTCGAGTCATGTCAGCAATTCCGAGAAGTCACTTGGTAGGTAGGCGCTCGCAAACGAGTGCGAGGGATTTCGACCAGCGTTTCAAGACACCAGCACACACGAGATAGTCTATTAAGCCGCCTACAGGGCCGGTCCAACCGAAGGGAACGGGATACCCCAGCGGAGTATCGAGAAATAAGGGCTCAGAAGCGCTCTGAGCAAGCGCGGCGAGTATTCGCGGAGGTGCGTGGGCATCAGCGGCACCGAGCGCATCTTGGCCATTTCGATGAGCCGGAATGCATTCCAGAGATTCGGAACGGTGAGGATTAGTGTTCCACCTGTTTTGAGTACTCGCGCGATCTCCTGCACTGCGAGGTGATCCGAAGGCACGTGCTCTACGCATTCCGAGCAAATGACAGCATCTAAGGACGCTGTGCGGACGGGCAACGCTGTACAGTCGCCTTGTGCGAGGCTGACGCCTTCGATTCGCGGTGCGAGCTTGAGGAAGCTCATACAGAAATCAATCGCGATTGGTTGCTTGCCGAGTTCCGTTAGAAAGCGGTCATAGTCCAAGTTTGCGCCGCAGCCCACGTCCGCGATGTGTCGCGCGCCGGTCAAATACCCTCGGGCCATTTCGATAACCGCTGCAGTGATTGTAGGCTCCGAGCAAAGGATGCCGGGCTGATCACGCCCTTGTGCTTCGTAATACGCGCGGTCGAAAGTCATTTGTTCGCCGGCAGTGGTTCAGTTTGAGCCGACCCCTTCGCGTCACCTGCGCACATAGAGCGAAAAATAGTTGCCGCGAGTCTCGAGCTCGAAGTTGTCGATCGCACTTCGAATCGCCGGGATATCGGGAACGCCTCCCCAACCTGCATCTCGGGCACGATCACGGCATCGGTTCTTTGGAGCAGCGCGACCTCGCGTGAAATATCTCCATCATTTGCCAATCCAGGGAGCAAGTACAGAGCGACGGGCCGCTCGAATTCGCCATACAGGTTAACATTTCCGAACTGGCTCAATACGAGCAAGTGACGACCGTGAGAGGATTCGATTGCGCGCGCAAGCTCAGCAGCTTCCGCCGACGTCGCACGTATGTCCGTCATTGGCATGCGAGCAGTCTGGAAAGCGTGTGCCTTCGTGAAGGCAACCTCAGTGCTTCGCCAGGCAAGCACTGAGAGGACAGCCAAGGTTACCAGGGCAATTGTAGGGGGGCGCGACTCGCGACCACATACCAAGGTGATGATGGGGACGGAATATATGCCGCGCCGGCGGCGAGACCGAGCGTCAGGATGTAAGGGTAATAGAACCACGAGAAAGGTCCACCAAAGAAGAAGACAATAAACAGCAACTGCAGCGTCGCACACGTAAACGCGACGGCAGCCCGACGATCCTTGAGCCCAGTGACCGCAGCCGCACCGAAGATGAACAGAGCCAAACTGCCCAGCAGCCAGAATCCAGCGACGGTCCCTAAGTAGTATCCGATGCGCGCGGCCGCCGGGTGCCAGAAGTCTCGGCCGGCCTTGAGAAAGCCATAACCATCACGAGCGTCGCGACGATATCTGCAGGTCGCTTCAAGCGGGATTTTTGACAGCTACCCTAAACCGGTAAAGTGAACAGAGCGGTCGTCCTACACTCGGAGTCATCGCTCAGTGGATCATCCGAGCGCCGAACTTCGACAGTTTTGTACTCGCTGACGGTGGCCGAACGTCTGAACCCAATGGAGGCTCGTATCTCGACGCTCACCGATTCTCGTTCCTTCGCCAACGGCCAACCCCCCCACCAATGCGGCAGCCAGGTCAGCCGCTCTTCGTCCGGAGCATCGTATTCCTTGCCGAGCTTCGTCTGCTTGTTGCGTTTGTCGTCTTCCCTCAGCTCGAGCATCACTTTCAGGGTCGGTAGGATTTCGTGGATGCGGCATCTACACGCTGGATCAACACACGGTCGCTTGATGAACTCCTGCACCGCGCGCGTTACGGACTCTCTGGCCAGCGTCGCACGAGCTCGGGGGGATGAACGTTCCGGAAAAACGGGAGACGAGGCGCCCTTGTTTACCGGGGAGCCCACCGCGCGATATCGCTCCGCGCCGCCACCCCCCCCAGTACCGGTCGTCCTAGGGGTTCCGTGGTGTGCAACGTCCATCCCGTTCTCGGCGCTGCCGTAGCCACATCAACTCATCAATCTTGGGTAACGCATCGTGATACCGGCAACTACAGCCCGGATCCGTGCAGGGATGCTCCACCGCGGCCAAGACCGCTAGCGCGATCATCTGTTGCGTGACCATCCGACGCTCGAACTTCCGATGTTCCGGAAAATTGGC
>JASHQJ010000422.1 GCA_030037595.1 Candidatus Binataceae bacterium | reverse complement strand
TGATGCCCGACAACCCCGTCGATGATCATCCGCGGCCGACCTTCAAGAACGACGCCGAGCGGCAAGCATACGAGCGCGCGCGCAAACGCGCCTCGGCCGAGGCTGGCTTTTACGTCCACCTCATGTGGTACGGCGTCGTCATCGGCTTCCTGTTCTTCATCAATCTGCTGACTACCAGTTATCCGTGGTTCCTATGGCCCGCGATGGGCTGGGGATTTGGTGTCGCCAGCCACTTCATCGCGGTTTACGGCTGGCGCTGGGTGCATCAGCGGGTCTTCGAGCCCGCGATCCAGCGCGAGGTGCATCGCGAGGTCCAGCAGGAGAAGGAACAGCTTCGTACCGAGAAGCAGGCTTCGCTCGATGAGCTGACTGCCACTTTCGCGCATGAAATCAGAAATCCAATCGCCGCGGCGAAGAGCCTCGTGCAGCAGATGGGCGAGGATCCGACCTCGCACGAGAACGTCGAGTACGCGAAGGTCGCACTCGATGAACTGGCGCGCGTCGAACGCAGCGTCTCGCATCTGCTCAAATACGCCAAGGAAGAAGACTACAACTTTGCGAACGTCAACCTGGCCGGCGTGCTCGACGGCGCGCTGACGCAGCTTCGCGCGAAGCTCGAAGCCAAATCGGTGACAGTCTCGCGCGCATACTTGAGCGGTCCGACGGTGCGCGCCGACGCCGACAAGCTCCGCCAAGTTTTTTCGAACGTGATCGACAATGCGATCGACGCGATGGATTCGACGGCCAACGGACGCCGCCTCGAGCTCGCGATTCAGAACAACGGCAACGGCATGGCGACCGTCATTCTGCGGGACAACGGATGTGGTATTGCGGCGGACAAGCTGCCGAAGATCTTCAATCCGTTCTATACCTCGAAGAGCACGGGTACCGGGCTTGGGCTCGGCGTCGCCAAGAAAGTGATCGACGCGCATCGCGGTACAATCGAAGTTGCGAGTACAGTCGGCGTCGGCACGGAGTTCAGGATCGCGGTGCCGCTGGCAGACGCGGTCCGTGATGAAGTGCCGGCCGATTCACGTGAAGAGTCCGGCGACGTCCACCAGACTCACGAATTGAACTCCGATTCGATTCCGGCTTCCAACAACAACCACGACGAGGCTCCGGTCCCGATTGCCGCGGCCGCGACGCCCTCGATCGATAACGCTGCGAGGATACGCCATTGAAAGGCCGACTGCTGGTCGTCGATGACGAGCGCGGAATCGTAATCGCGCTCAAGGGTCTCTTCACCAAGGAAGGCTACGAGGTAGAGACGGCAGAGTCGGGCGAAGAAGCGCTCGGCAAGGTCAAGGCCGGTCTCTTTCACGTGATTATCACCGACCTCAGCATGAAAGGGATGAGCGGTCTCGACCTGCTAAAACAGGTGCGCGAGATCGATCCGCAGTGCGCGGTGTTGATGATCACCGCGTTCGGCACGCAGCGTATCGCGGTCGAAGCGATGAAGGCTGGAGCCGAAGATTACCTGCCAAAGCCATTCGACAACGACGAGCTCCGGCTCAAGGTGCGCAAGGTGATGGAGACGCAGCTCCTCAAGCGCGCGCACAATCAGCTCCTCGACCAGGTGCGGCTCGAGACGGGAGTCTTCGAGAACATGATCGGGCGCTCGCGCGCGATGATGCGCGTGTTCGAGACGATCGAAAAAGTCGCGCCGACGGACGTCACCGTGCTGGTACGCGGTGAATCAGGCACGGGCAAAGAGCTGGTCGCGCGCGCGATTCATTTTCGCAGCCCGCGTTCCCGCAAGCCTTTTATCGCCGTCAACTGCGCGGCGTTCTCGCGCGAACTCGTCGAGAGCGAACTCTTCGGCCACGAAAAGGGCGCTTTCACGGGCGCCGTGCAGCGCCGCGAGGGCAAGTTTGAAGCCGCGGATGGCGGCACGCTCTTCCTCGACGAGATCGGCGACATGGCGCTCGAGACGCAGGCCAAGCTGCTCCGCGTGCTGCAGGAGAAGCAGTTCGAGCGAATCGGCGGCAACCAGCCGCTCAGCGTTGACGTGCGGATTATCGCGGCCACCAACCAGGACCTCGAGACGATGGTCTCGCAGGGTCGCTTCCGCGAAGACCTCTACTACCGGATCAAGGTCGTCGAAATTCGAATCCCGCCGGTGCGCGAGCGCCGCGAGGATATCCCGCTGATGGTTCGGCACTTTATCGACGACGCTTGCCAGCGGTTCGGCAAGCCCGCGATGCGGCTGTCGCCCGAGGCGATGCGTGCGTGTCTCGATCGGCCGTGGAAGGGCAACGCGCGATCGCTCAAGGCCGCGATCGAGCAGGCCGTGATTCTGGCGAGCGGCGCCGAAATTTCGCCCGAGGATTTGTTCTCCGGATCCGATCCTGAAGGCGATCACGCGCCCGCGCCGATGACGAATCATGTGCCGCTTGGCTCCGACGACGGTGACGAGACGCTTACTTTCCGTGAGGCGAAGGACAAGTTCGTCGGCGACTGGGAGCGCGAGTTCTTCATCCGCGCGCTGCGCGCGACCGGCGGCAACATTTCACGTGCCGCCGAACGAATCGGGATGTATAGGCAAAGCTTTCAGCAGAAGATGCGCGAGCTTGGTATCACACTCGCCGACGTGGGACTGCCGCCCCGCAACGAGGGCAATTAAATGACTGTCGTTTCAATCGGACTAATTGGAGGTGCCGTTATGATTATCAGCAGGTTTTGGAAATTGTTCAGCGGCAAACTGACCCGCTGGATCAAAGCGCGCGAAGCGCGCGATCCCGAGGCGGTTTATGAATCCGCGATTACCGATCGCATTGGCCGCTATCAGCAGTTGAAGAGCGCCGCCGCCGGCGTCATCTACATGCGCAGCAAGCTCGAGCGCGAGCTCAAGTCGAAGATCGCCGAGATGAAGGAAGTTGACGAGGAAGCCGGCCAGGCTGCCGACATGAATGAGGACCAGTGCGCGCTGATCCTGCTTCAGCGCAAGCACGTGCTCGAGTCGGACTGCGAGCGCCTCCGTGAAGAGTTGAGCCAGCTCACGAGCGAGGCCGAGGACGCCAAGAAGAACCTCGTCTCCTTCAAGGGCGAGATCGAAAAACTCAAGCTCGAGAAGGTCCAGATGGTCGCGCGGCTTCGCAACGCGCAGGCACGCGTCCGCATTCAGCGCGCGCTCGAGCAGCTCGCCTACGACGACGATGATGTGCGCGCGCTCGAGGAAGTTCGCGAATCGATTCAGCGGACGCTCGCGCAAGCGGGTGCGAATCACGAAATCGCGGATTCCGAGCTCGGCGAGAAGCTCGAGGCGATTCGCCGCCGCAACGCGGAAGCCAAGGCCCAGGCTGAGCTCGCCGATCTGAAAGCGCGCCGCCGCCCGCCGCTCGCGCCGATGGATATCTTCACCGCGGCCGCGAACGCGGTAGCGAATGGCGAAATCAAGCACGCGAGCTGACATGATGCGAGCAGAAGTTGCAGCAGCGGCGATCGCGCTCCTCACGGCTGCGGGATGCCATCACGGTCCGGTTCCTGCGCCTGCTCACGGCCGTGGTGAGCATCCCGGCGTCGTCGCCACTGACAACATCTCGGCCAACAGCTTCTTTGGCGACGTCAAGGTGACCGCCATGAGTGCTGCGTGCGCGGGCCGCGTGCAGCTCGCACAGGGCGTGGCGACGCTCAAGGACGGATGCTTCTCCGGTGATACCAACGTCGTGCTTTGCACCGATTCGACCGCGCCGAACCCGGTCCGCTGCGCGGCAGGCGACGGCCAGCTGGAGATCTCGGGCACCGGTGCCGACGTTATCAACTACGCGCGCGTCCGATAGGGAGCAGTCATGCGCCGGGTAGTCATACTGATTTTGATAGCGATGGCGATCGTCTGGGCATGCGGACGGCGCGGACGCGCGTACGCTGATCCGCAGAACATCAATGGCGGCCGCTTCATCAACGGACCGCTCGCCGTGCATGGCGCGCTGACTGTAGATGGTCCCGCGGTGGTTCACGGTGAAGTTCGCGCCCACAAGATCAACGTCAACGGCCCGATGAGCGCGACGCTGCCGCATAACGTGCATGCGGGCGCGGAAGGTCGCCAGTTCACAACCGAGACCACGATCCACGGTCCGCTCAACGTGTATGGCGCGCTTGATGTTGATGGCGAGCTTACGGTGAACGGTCCGCTGGTTTGCGAGAAGACACACGAAACGTCAGTGGTCGCCTCCGAGCAAAGTCCAACTCCTGAGCGAAGTGTGTTCGGCTTCGGCGAACTCCAACATGCCCTCGGCCTGCCGCTCCGATGAGAATCACAACGAAGCGTCGGGGGCGCGTACGCCGCGGCATCATCGCAATTCCCGTGTTCCTTTTTATAGTGACGGGACTTCCGTCGTGCTCTCTGGCCGGTGGCAACTTCGCCAACAGCGTTGCAGGGCCATTGTCGGTTGATGGTCCGCTGACGGTTGAAGGTCCGCTTCAAGTTGCCGGCCCGTTGATCGTCCACGGACCCGTGAGAGCGCTCAAAATCAGCGTAGCCGGTCCGCTCGACACGTCGATGCCGAAGAATGAGACACCGGGTCAAGCTGGACAGCTCGTGCCGGGCGGCTTGTCCGTTGCCGGGCCGCTCTATGTAAATGGACCGCTAGCCGTTGACGGAACGATTCACGCCGCCGGTCCGATGCACTGCGAATCGGCGTCGGAGACCACGCAAGGCCTCCAGTCGAGCCAAAACTCGCAGCTTACGGATTAGCTACTTGCTCGTTCCAGGTAGGCCTCACTGCGCCGCACCTACCGCGATCACTGACGATGGCCCGGTGCCTGTCGTATATGGCGAACCGCTGATCGTCTTCAGAGCGCCCGTACGCTGATTGATGCTGAAGGTCCACAGTAGGCGCGGCAGGATGAGCGCCGAACCGCCAGTCACATAAACGTAGCTGCCCGATGGATCGACGGTGATTGCGACCGGCGCGAGCTTGCCGACCTTGAAGGGCGAGCCGGCACTTGTGTCAACTCCCCGGTGAGCAGGTCCATCGAGTAGGCGGATACGTCACCGGAGTTGGTGCGGTATAGACGAAACGTCCGAACGGATCGACGGCTATCGAGTGAGGCGAGTTGCTCGCTGAGAACGGCGAATGCTGAATCGGGGACACCTGCGCCGTCGCATCGACCAGAAATCCTGGAACATTGCTCGAGTCAGCATTCGCTACGTACAGAAAGCGCCCGGACGGATCGACCACGGCCGCTCTTGGTCCCGCGCCGGCGGCGATTGGCGGACCCACCGGCTCGGCAGCGCCACTGACCGGGTTGATCGCGTATTGCAGCACATCGCTTGACAGTAAGTTTACGGCGAACAGGCCGCGTCCTTCGCCGTCAGGCGCGAGATAGATCGGCGCGGCGTTAGCCGCGAACGGACTGTCGCTCAAGGTGGTGAGAGAACCCTGCGCCGGATCGATGAGGAATCCAATGATATCGCTAACGTTGGCCGTGTAGAGGAATCTGCCGCTCGGCTCGATTGCGACTGAGCTTGCAACGAGGTCGCTCGTAAACGGCGAGCGGGAAATCTGCGCAAGCGCGCCAGTCGCGGAATTGATCGCAAAACCGGTCACATTTTTGACCGCTAACGCCGCGGCGCTCGAGGCGTAGAGGAACGGGCCAAGCGGATAACCGCCAGCCCTGACGGCTTGGTGCCCGCCTTGTAGGGAGACCCAGGAGCCGGCGTCAGACGCCCCGACGATGCATTTATCGCGTAGGCTCAGATGGTATTGGAGTCGTGATTCGCAACCTACACGAACTTCGGCACGTAACTCTGCGGCGCTCGGCCGGCGGCGAACGCCATCGACAGCGGGGTATTTTGAGAGCGAAAGAGGTACACCGTCGTCAGGCGGCCATTCATCTGATTGGCGTTGAAGACTGTGACCTCGTCGTTTGTGAAGCTGCCCGTGTAAACGTAACCCCCGGATGGATCGACCGTGATGAAATCCGTTTGCGCGTCTGCTTGGAAGGGCGAGCCCGAAATCGCAGTGAGATTGCCAGTAAGGGCGGCGATCCGCGCAACCCAGACTTTGTTGATGGCCTGGTCGCTCACGTGAACAAATCGTCCCGATGGCGCCACCGCAATCGCAGTGGGCGACGGACCCGTCGCGAACGATGACGCCGGAGTCTCTCTGATGGCCCCCGTCGTGCGGTTGATTCGGTATGCGCTCGTCAGCTGGTTTTCCGGACTGGCGCCATACAAACGGCTGCCGCCCGGGATCGATCGCGAACGAAAGCGCTGGCGTGTTTAACCTAACGGTGAGCCTGCGGCGGGCGTGAGCGCCCCCGTTGTGCTGTTGATTTGTCACACCGCGACATTACCCGCGCCGAAGCGGTTGACGAACACGAAACGTCCACCGGGATCCATCAACGGCCCTGTCGGCGCAGCAGGCGCCGAGAAGGGGGAGCCAAACACCTCGCTCAACTTGCCGTCGATCGGGCTGATGGAGAACGCGAAGATGCTCTTTGAGCCAGGGTCGAGAATATAGACGTGACTGCCGGATGGATCGATCACCGCGGCCGTCGGAGCACTGCCCAAGGGCATCGGCGTGAGTGGAATCGGCGACAGACGGCCGGTGGTGTAGTTGATCTGGAAGCCGTAGAGCGAGCCGCTGTTAAAGACCACATAAGCGAAGCGTCCCGCCGGATCGATCGCGACTGAGGCCGGGCTGTCTCCCGTGAGCGCATAGCCGAGTGGACGCACTCTTCCGGTTGCCGGGTCGAGCGCATACACGGAAACCGTTGCGTTGCTGTAGTTCGTTACCAATCCAAATCGCGCGACGCCGGCCGGAATAAGCGAAGCGTTCGAACGGCCGAAAAATGAATCGGGCGGTGGCTGCGCCGCAGCAATCGAAACGGCACCGAGCATAAGTATCGCGATTGAAATAATGAACGCGCGAAGGCGAGACGGTATGCGCCATCGCCCTTTGTTCACAGTAGGTTGGAGGTTATGGTTGGCGATCGTCAGATTCACCTTTGCGGTTTGGCTGCGGCCATGCTGTAACAATTTGTAGGACTCATGTGCAAGCTGACGGCAGGGGGGAGCGCCCGCGAATTGCCGTTAACGATCTATCGAACGAGGGGTCCGATCAGCGGCGGAAGGTGGCGGATTCCGAAATCGGCAGGCCGAGTGCGTAACGGCGGATCCAGTCGAGTGCGACCTGCGAGGCCAGCAGCTTCACCCAGTCGCGCGTGCCGCGCATCTGGTAGCGCCGCGATTCGCTGACGCCATCTGCGTTGAGCGCGATGCACACCGTGCCGACTGGTTTGTCGGGCGTGCCGCCGTCGGGGCCGGCTACTCCCGAAGTCGCGACCGCGACACTCGCGCCTGTCTGCTTGCGGGCTCCTGAAGCCATCTCGCGCACGCACTCCTCGCTTACCGCGCCGAACTTCTCGAGCGTAGCCGCGGAGACACCCAGGAGATCCATTTTCATTTCGTTCGAGTAAGTCACCATGTCGCCGAGCAGATACTTCGAGCTGCCGGGAATATTCGTAATGCGATGACCAACGAGTCCGCCGGTGCATGACTCCGCGATGGCGAGCGTGAGATTCTTTTCGGTGAGAAGCTTGCCGACGACTTCTTCCATCGACGTCTCACCTTCGGCGTAGCAGTAATCTGAGATTCTTCCACGCACGCGCTCGGCGAGTTCCTCGAGCTTGCGCTCCGCGCTGCCCGGCTTCCCTTCGACCAGGATGCGCAGCGAAATTTGCGGAAAGCTCGCGCGGAACGAAACGCGCGCCTCGTCAGGTTTGATCAGCCCGGCGACTGCCTCGTCGAGCGCGGACTCGCTGATACCGAAAGTCTGGAAGATGCGCACCGCGAACACGGTGTCGCGCCCGCGATTCGCGCGAATCCAGGGGATGACCGTGTTCTCCATCATCGGCTTCATCTCGCGCGGCACGCCCGGCAGCACGATCAGCTGCGCTGTGTGTCCGTCGAGCGTGACCGGCAGCCGGAAGCCCGGCGCGGTGCCGAGAGGATTGGGGACGATCTCGGCGCCCTCGGGAAACAGCGCCTGCTTCAAATTGTTCTCGGGCATCAGGCGGTTGATGGTCGCGAACAAACGCTTGATGTGCTCGACGGTCGCGTCGTCCTGCAGGAGCTTGCGGCCCGCGAGGCGCGCGACTGTCTCGGTCGTGAGATCATCAGCCGTTGGACCAATTCCGCCGGTCGAAATCACGATGTCGCTCAACCCGATCGCGGTCTTCCACGCCCATTCGAGGCGTTCCGGCACGTCACCGACCGTGATCACCGAGACGAGGTCGATCCCGTTCTCGGCAAGTTTCTCAGCGAGGAAGTTCGCATTGGTGTCCACCACCTTGCCGGTCGTGATCTCGTCGCCGGTCGAGAGAATTACCGCCTTCTGAATCATTCGAGACTCCTTCAGCGAAGCGCGCGAGGGCTAGTGGAGGATGCGCGCGGCGATCTGCAGCACAATATTCGCATAGACCGCCGCCGCCAAGTCATCGACCATCACGCCGATTCCGTTGCGGATGTTCGCGTCGATATATCCGGCAGGAAACGGTTTCAGGATGTCGAACAGGCGGAACAGGAGGAAGCCGGCGAGCAGATACGGCCACGTCATCGGATTGCCGAACATTGTGAAGACCATGCCGAGCACTTCGTCGATCACGATCTTCGAGCTGTCATGCTCTTCGAAGATTCGCTCGGCTTCATCGGAGATCCAGCATGCGACTACGAACGCGACGGCGAAGATTGCGAGGCAAAGCGCCGGCGAGCGCTCCCAGAGCGGCCAAAATACGAACCACGAGAGAATTAGGCCGACGACTGAGCCTGCCGTGCCGGATGCGTACGGCGAATATCCGGTGTAGATTCCGGTTGCGAAGAAGATAACGAGGGCGCGCATCCAGGTGACGCGCGACGATAGCATGTGCCGCTAAGCCGGGTAATCGGAACAGCGTGATGCGTTAGCCCGGTGGGTCCGGGATTACCGCCGCGTCGGCGCCGACGTCGATTTTGACGACACCCTCGACAGACTGCGCCACCTCGGCCACGAGCTGATCCCACGGCGGCACGAGACCCGGCCCGCTGATGCGTACGCATCCTTCCTTGCATCCCACCTCGATCTGCGCGTCGCGAATCTTCGGATGCGCGAAGAGCGCGGCGTGGACCTGGGCCGCGAGCGACGCATCGCGGAGCTGCCCTCGACCCGTTTCGTCAGCCGCACCGTCTAACGCCGAGGCGGCGGCCGCGAGCATGTCAACGATCGCATCGGCAGGATGATTAGCAGTCCGGATGACGAGGTCGTAGTTCGCCGCGTCATCGATATCGAGATTGTAGAGGCTCTGGATCCGCGCCTTCACCTCCGTGTCGTAGTCGCGGGTGTGCTTGTCGGCAGCTGCGGGCGTCATCTTCTCGTCCACCGCAACCTTTGCGATCCGGTAGCCGATTGGCGCCAGGACGCGAACTCTCAGCGCGCATCGTGCAGGAGGAACCATGAATGCGACCGAGCGGCCCACAACGATCGTACGCTCGCGCGCCAGCTCCTTGAGCAGCACCGAGCGGAAAAATGCGATATACCGTGGCATCTCGGTCTTGCTGCGCTCCCAGAAGTGGGGCGTATGGATATCGAAGATGCGCATCTGATCGGCGCTTACGCCGAATTGCTCGGCAGTCGCCGAGACGAGCTGTTCGCCGAGCAGGCATCGATAGCCGAGCTTGGCCGCCGTGAGTTCACCGAGTTCCGCTCCGCCGCTACCGAGCTGTTGGTTGATCGCGATTACCGCCATCGGTTTTCGTCCCAACTGCGGCCATATTAGGTTCACGATAACCGAACGGCAAACAGGCCGACGTAGATTCGTCACAGGCGGCTGACTAGGATTTCCGCGGCGCGCATCGGGGGGGCGGCGCACGAATCGTTGGAGATCATGATGGCAAAGAAGGGCAAGGCGCCAGGACTCACCGGCGCACCAATCAACCCGCAGGCGGTCACCGGCAAGATGACGGCCGCGGAACTTATCGATACCGCATTTCTTGCCTACAATGGACGGCGGCTTCGCGACGCGTGCCGATTGTTCACCGAGAAGATGCTCGAGCCAGACGTGACGGTCGGCATCAGCGTGACGGGCGCGCTCACACCCGCGGGCCTTGGCATGTCATGCCTGATTCCCCTTATTGAAAACGGCTTCGTGGACTGGATGGTCTCGACGGGCGCAAACCTCTACCACGACACGCACTTCGGCATCGGGCTCAAGATGTTCCAAGGCTCAGCTGACACCGACGACGTGGCGCTGCGCGAAGCCGGCGTCGTCCGCATCTACGATATTTTCTTCGACTACCGCGTGCTGCTCTCGACGGATTCGTTTTTCCGCGAGCTTGCTCGTGCGGACGAATTTCAGCATCCGATGAGCACGGCGGAATTTCACTATCGCGCCGGACGCTATGTCGCCGAGCGTGAAAAGGTACTCAAGCTCAATCGGCGCTCGCTACTCGCCGCGGCATATCGTCATGGGATGCCTATCTACACCTCGTCACCGGGCGATTCATCGATTGGAATGAATCTCGCGCTGCTCGAGGTCGAGGGATATCAGCTCCGCATCGATCCGCTGGCCGACGTCAATGAAACGGCATCGATCGTTTATGCCGCGAAGAAGGCGGGCGGCAGGAGCGCGGTGTTCATTCTCGGTGGTGGCTCACCGAAGAACTTCGTGCTTCAGACCGAGCCGCAAATCCAGGAAGTCATGGGCGTAGCGGAGAAAGGCCATGACTATTTTCTCCAGGTCACTGACGCCCGTCCCGATACCGGCGGGCTCTCGGGCGCGACACCGTCCGAGGCAGTCAGTTGGGGCAAAATTGATCCCAACCAGTTGCCCGATTCGGTGGTATGCTATGTCGACAGCACGGTCGCGCTGCCGCTGATCACGGCCTACGCTCTAGCCAGGAGAAAGCCGCGCAAGTTGCGCCGCCTCTACGAGAAGCGCGATGTGATGATGCAGCTTTTGGCCGACTCGTACGAAAAAGTTCGCCGGCAAAGACACAAGCGCGGCGAGGCCTGAACCGGGAGTCAGATGGAAGAATCTTCATCGGCGCGTCGCGGCGGCGGGGTGCGGAAGTTGAAAAAGCCCGAGAACGCGCCTCGCGACTTTGCGCGGGAACTGGAACTGGCTAAGAAAGCCGCGCTGGCCGCCGGCAAAATCCTTCGCAAGCACTATCATCGCGGCGGCTACGAGGTTGGCTCGAAGGGCCGGGACAATCCGGTCACTCAGGCCGACCTTGAGGCCGACCATGCTCTAAGGGAATTTCTGCATACGCCATTTCCCCAATACGGATGGCTCTCGGAAGAGACGGCTGACAGCGCGGCGCGGCTCAAATGCTCGCGTGTGTGGATCGTCGATCCACTCGACGGCACCAAGGAGTTCATCAAGGGCATCCCGGAGTTCGTGGTCGCGATCGCACTGGTCGAGGACGGCGAGCCGGTGCTAGGTGTCACATACAATCCAATTCAGCGTGAGATGGTGTGGGGCGCGCGCGGCTTCGGATGCCATCTTAACACGCGGCCGGCGACCGTATCGCGAAACCGCTCAATCAAGAACGCCAAGGTGCTGGCGAGCCGGAGCGAAACCGCGCGCGGCGAGTGGGAGCCTTTCAAGGGAATTCTACGCGTCAGTCCGACCGGGAGCGTTGCGTACAAGCTCGCGATGGTTGCGGCGGGGACGGCCGATGCGACCTTCACGCGCTCACCCAAGAGCGAATGGGATGTCGCCTCGGGTGCGGCCCTGATTCAGATCGCCGGCGGAACGGTGACTGATATTGACGGCAAGCCGCTTCGATTCAACCGGCGCAACGTGAAGCTCAAGGGAATGGTCGCGGACAACGGTTTACTGCACGCCGAACTGATGAAGCTCGCGCCCCTCGCGAAATAGAACATTACCTCGTTGGCTCCCGGACCTGCGCCACGCGGAACACAGGATAGCGAGACGCGATGCGCGCGAACTCTTCAAGCGGCGCATCGCGGTTGATATCGAAGTGCGGGCGCGCGCCCGGCGCCCGCTTCAGATACGCGCGCAGGATCGGCGCGCGCTCCGCGATCGGAACATCAATTAGGTGCACTCGCTCGGGGCTGCCGTAGCGGAGCACAGCCTCGTTATCGGCCGCGACCATATTGCGCAGCCACGCGACATTATCTCCCAACATCGAGACGATGTAGCGTTCGCCGTTGAAATCGGTCACGACTATTGGCACCGCCATCGTTCTTCCTGTCTTGCGGCCGATCGTTTCGAGCGTGACCATGAACGATGGTCCGACGCCGCGCGAACTGGCCCACGAGCCGAGCGAGTTGAGTGCGCGCGCGAGCGCGTTGGGCTTGTGATTGGGGTAGAGCAGGGCGCGATACCACTTGCGAGGCATCCACCACGGCATCGTGAAGAACGCTGTGAGTGCGGCGACGATGATCGCGAATATGAGCACGCGATCCGGCTATCTTGGTGAGCCGCCGATGCTCAAGCGTCATCGCGGGTGATCGACGGTGACTCGCCCGCAAAGGCCGCGGCAGGCGCTGCCTCGACGCCAATCGCGTAGCGCGCGCGGCTTGGGCCCGTCTCCGGTAGCATGTACATCGCGACGATCGGCAGAAACTGGAAGACGAGGAAGCCGAGCATCACGGGCGTAAGGCCGATGCGCGCCGCGAGCGCCCCGCCGAGGAATGGCGCCACGAATGCGCCCGCATAACCGACCGACCAGACGATTGCGAGGCCCGCGCCCATCTTCGCGGGAGTCATGCCCGGCAATTCCATCAACAGCGTGGTGATGGCCGCGAGCGAACCTGCTGCACCGATTCCAACCAACACCAGCGAGAACCGGATTATCGAGGGCGCGGTGAAGATGATCGCGCCGGCGCATCCGATCAGGGTGCAAATGGCTATGGGCCATGTGAATGGCTTGCGCAAACCGGTCAAGCCGGTACCGATTCCTCCGCCCGCAGAAGCGAAGATACCGGTTAGGGGCAGCACTGCAGTCATCGAGGCCGCCTCAGCGAGGCCCATGCCGCGGATATCGTGAAAATATTCCGGCAGGAATGCGGTGTAGAGCTGGAACACCCACATGCCGCCGAAGAGCCCGATCGCGATCAGCAGCACATCGCGCATCTTGGCGACTTCGCTAAGCGCTGAACCCTGCGCCGCCACATCAACTTCCTCCGCGACGGCTTCGTGCAGCGAATGATGCTCACGACCGAAAATCGTCCATGCCAGCGCGATTCCACAAACCGCGGTGCCGTACCAGAACAGCACTCGCTGCCACGAAGAACCAAGGGCGAAGAAAATATGCGCGGTCATCGCGTACACCGCAAAGAGACCGACGTACGAGCAGAGCGCGTTGACCATGTTGATGTAGGGCCACTCGTTTTCGCCGAACCATTGCATCGTGAGGGTACCCGGTGGCGCGATTACGACGCCGAAACCGACTCCCTCGATGATTCGGCATAGCAGCAGGGCGGAAAAGGTCGTGGTAAACCCGCTCGCGATTTGACCGAGGCCGAGCAACCACACGCCAATGATCAGAGATCGGAGCGCGCCGAGTCGTGCCGCGATAACCGCGCCGAGCATCGAGAAGATCGAGATCAAAAGCGCGATCACCGAAATGATGAGGCCGGCCTGACCGAGCTTGATGCCGAGCGATTTGATGATCGGAGCGAGGATCGGTGCAGGAGCGAGCCAGGTGAGGGTCTGGCTGAAGAGCAACAGGAACAGCAGCACCTCGATTACCCAGCGATAGGGCGAGAGCGTCTTGGTGTTTTCCATCGGGCGCAACCACTCCTTGCGAGCTATGACGGTAATAGCCCGCCCGCCGTCTCGATTACCACCCCAAAATTTCGATGCGACGCTGGCGAAGCTGCCGCGCTAGAGCTTGCGTTCGCCGCTACCCCAGGCCAAGTAGCCGACGAGGCCCAGCGCATAGACGGCGGCGATCATGTAGAAAACGCCCGCGAACGATTGCGTGACCTGTACGATCAGACCCGCGGCGGCGACGCCGATAATCCCGGGAATCGTCGCGATCGTATTGGAGATGCCCATCAGGATTCCTGCGTACGATGGCCCGACGTCCAGATGATTCACACCGTATGCTGATTGGCTGAGGCCATTCGCGGATGCCGAAAGCGTGACGAATGCGACAGCAGCGCCGGGCGAGTGAGCGGCAGGAATAGCAATCAGCGGTAGCGCGCCTAGCAAGAACGCAACTCCTTGCGTCAGCTTGCGCACGAATGTGCAAGTGAAGCCGCGCGTGAGCATCCAGTCGGAAGTCCAGCCACTCAGGTTGATCGCCACGAAAGTCGCAATCCACGGAATCAGCGAGAAAAGGCCGACGCGCTCGAGCGTGAGCCCGAACGTATGCTTCAGGTAGGTCGGTAGCCAGAGCAGCAGAATATTGAAGCCGAAGTTGCTGCAGAAGTGCGCGAGTACGATCGCCCAGACGGCGGGTTCGCCAAGGATACGTGCCCACGGAACCGAGGTTGCGCGCGCATCGGCAGCGCGATTGTCCACGATAAGCGCGAGCTCCTCGCTTGTCACGCGGCGCGAAGCCTCTGGCGAGGCGGCCGCGCGCGCAAGCCAGGCTCCGACCCAGAGCGCGCCCGCGGCGCCCGAAATGTAAAAGACCGCGGGCCATCCGAAGTGAAGGATGATCCATGGCGCAGCCGTCAGCGCGAGCACTGTGCCGACGTACATGCCGCTAAAGTTGAGCGCGATAACGCGCGCGCGCTCGGCGGTAAGTGTCCAGCGAGCGGTGAGGCTATGAATCGCGGGAAAATTGACGCCTTCGCCGAGCCCCAGCATCACACGCGCGGCGAGCAAGGCGCCGAGCGAGAGTGCCGCGGCCGGCGGTGTAAGCAGCGTCGCAAGCGACCAGATCGCGACGCCAAACGCGAGCACGCTATAGCCGCCAAATCGATCCGCCATCCATCCGCCCAAGAGCTGCGGCCATATGTAGCCCCAGAAGAAAGCCGACAGCACGATACCCTGGGCGGCGGCATCGAAATGATACGCCGCGGCGAGCGGGATGATTGCGACGGAAATACTTACGCGATCGATGTAGCAGAGCGCGGTGCTGAGGAAGAAGAGCGCAACAATCCAGTAGCGTTCAGAACGCGGGGTGCGCCGGGCCGCGGTTCGGCGCGAAGGTACCGGTGCGCTCATCGCGTCGCAGGCAGCGCTTCAGACGGTGCTGATGATTTCCGGGACGAGATCAAACACACGCCCACGCATGAAACGCATGGGCGTTGTCCGCAGATCGCGAAGTGGCGCGCGGCAGCCGTCTAGCGGCCGACCGCGTGGCGCACGGTATTCAGGATGTAGATAAAATCGCGAGGCGATTTCACTTCGCCGAGCAGCGCAACCCGGCCCAGCATCTCCATCTCCTCTTCGGTAATGTGATGCAGGCGGCGAAGCTGATCATTCTTCCTGAAATCGTCCCACGCCGAACGCGATGCGGTCTCTGGCTCCGGCGTAAGCAGAGCTTGCGCGCGCGGATTGGCGAGGAAGAAAACCTCGCGCCGGTCCAGGCCGAGCACCTCGGCGAGGCGGGTTACGATCTTGTCGGATGGATGACGTTTGCCGGATTCAAGGTGCCCAACATAAGGCGTGGAAGTGCGGATGCGGCGGGCGACTTCTTCCTGGGTGAGATCGAGCTGGCGGCGCCGCTCACGAATCACCTGGCCAAACGTGCGTTCTTTCGGACGTGCCATCGGCATAATCCTCTACGACCCCAGACTTTAGACTCCAAGGACCGGACTGCGTCCTGATTTAATGACTGACTGGTGAAAAAGCCCGACTCCTACAGTTAGTACCATCCGTGCAACTCAATGGCAACAACGGTTGAGTTGAGTGCGCGTGTTGGCGCGAATGACCGCTCAACCGATCCGCCTACTAGCTATGAATGGACGCTACGACGCGCGAAAATCTTCAATTTGGCCCCCCGAAAAAACTATTCGTAGCATCTTCCCTTTGTTTCTACAATACTTTTTGTTTCAGTTTCCGTAAGGATTTCGACCGTGATTGAGATAAAGCGAGTAGCTGGCTACTCCCGGGAGGTTGCGCGACGGGCTCTGAAAGTCCTCGCTGCCACGCTTGGCTAAAGCGCGCAATTTTATCGTATCGCTAGCAATTATCGCGCCAGATTCGTTGTAATATCGAACTTCAACTATCACTGGGCCGGAGTCGTCTCCCGAGTTAGTCAGCTGCCCTTCGACTGAGACCTTATCGCCCGAACGCTCCAGCCTGCTGGTAACTTTGACCGGTTCAGCTTGTAGTAACGAAAAAAACATCCAGGAAAGGAATCCTACAACGACAATCAGAACGATTATCGTACTTTTCCGCATCAGAAAGACCACTCAATAGGATCGGGGCAGACCTAGCACATGCTCCGAGATCGAATTCAGCACCATCTCCTGGGACACCGGCGCGATCTTCAGCAGCCGGCATTCGCGGAAATACCGCTCGACATCATAGTCCCGAATATAGCCATAGCCGCCGAGTGTCTGCACTGCCCGATCGCAGGCCTCGAAGCCGGCCTCGGCTGCGCGGAGCTTGGCTATATTGGCCTCGGGACCGCAGGGTTTTCGATTGTCGAATAACCACGCCGCCTTGAGCATCATCAATTCTGCCGCTTCGAGCTTGCCGTAAACATCCGCGAGCGGGTGCGCGATGGCCTGGTTCTGGCCGATTGGCCGCCCGAACACGACGCGCTCGTTGGCGTATCGTACAGCGCGCGCGAGTGCGGCACGCCCGATTCCGATTCCCTCCGCGGCGACGAGTATTCGCTCCGGGTTAAGACCGTCGAGCAAACAATGGAAGCCGCGTCCTTCCTTGCCGATCAGATCGTCGGCCGAAGCGCGTAAGTTGTCGATGAAAAGCATGTTGGTATCAACCGCCGCGCGCCCGAGCTTTTCCAACTCACGGACCTCGACCGCTGCGGGATCGAGATCGGCAAAGAAAAGGCTCATGCCATCGGTCTTCCGACTCACCTGCTCGAACGGCGTGGTGCGCGTCAGCAAAAGCATCTTGGATGCCTCGCGCGCCTTGGTGGTAAACACCTTGCGGCCGTTGATCAGATAT
>JASHQJ010000421.1 GCA_030037595.1 Candidatus Binataceae bacterium | reverse complement strand
CGATCACCTCCTGGCGGCGCACGACGCCATTGAAAGCCTTGATCCCGCGCGCGAACTCTTCGGCGCTGAGTCCGGCCTGGTTAAGCATCACGAAGGCTCCCAGAGCGTTCGCGACGTTCATCCGCCCGCCGAGCGGTAGATGAATGTCGTCCGCGATGCGCTTTCCTTCGTGTTCGATTGCGAATTGAAGGCCGCCCGGCGCCGTGTGGATATCAGTCGCGCGGAACTCTCCGGCACTGAGACCGAACGTGAGGCGCCCTGCGCGTGTCGCGCTGGTCGAATCGAGCGCGTGCGGAAAATCGGCGCAAACGACGAGCGTGCGCGACGAATCCATCTGATCGGCAAGCGCGCGAAAACTGGACTTCACATGGTCGAGATCGCGGTAGATATCCGCGTGGTCGAATTCGACCGCCGTGACGATCGCGATCTGCGGATGGTAGTGCAGGAACTTGGGGCCTTTGTCGAAGAACGCGGTGTCGTATTCGTCGCCCTCGATCACAAAATCCGTGCCCGCGCCCATCCGGTAGTTCGAGCCAAAGTCCTTCGCCACCCCGCCGACCATCAGCGACGGATCGCGTCCCACGACTTCGAGCACGCGCGCGATCATCGCGGTCGAAGTAGTCTTGCCGTGGGTACCCGCGACCATCAGCACGCGCTTATGTCGCAGGAACAAATGCCACAGCGCCTCGGGCATCGAGAGGTACGGAAGCGGCGAGTTAAGCAGCGTCTCCGCCTCGATGTTGTTCCGCGTGATCACGTTGCCAACGACCACCAGGTCAGGCGCTGGCTTGAGATTCTCCGGGCGGAAACCCGTCATCACTTCGACGCGCGACGACTCGAGCAGCGACGCCGTCGGCTCGTAGAGCTGATTGTCGGAACCGGTGACGCGAAGCCCGCGCTCGGTGAGCATGCCGGCGAGCGCCGCCATCGCGGTGCCGCCCACGCCGATCAGATGAACATGGCGCACTGCCGCCGGGACGCGTGCGAGGCGCGCTGCGCTTGACGCATCAGCCACCGTTGATTGCTTCCATTATCAAATCGTGGATTTTCGGCCGGAACTCGCGAATCGCCTGGTTCTGGCGCTTCGGATGCACGCGATTCGTTAGCATCGTGACCGCGATCTCACGCTCTGGATCGATCCAGATCGAAGTGCCCGTGAAGCCGAGGTGGCCAACCGAGTTGTGCGAAAAGTGCTGACCTGAGCTCGACCCTTCAGCCGCCGGCGTGTCCCATCCGAGCGCCCAGGTTGAGCCTTCGATTGTGGTGTCGCGAGCCCAGAACTCGCGAATAATCTTCTGCGGCACGTATTCCGAGCGGCCCGCGTAACTCGCGACCAGCTCGGCCGCGATACGATCGACTTCGCGGGCCGGAGCGAACAGGCCCGCGTGCCCCGCCACTCCGCCCATCGCATAGGCATTCTCGTCATCCACTTCGCCGACCAGGATACGCTTTCGTGTGGGGCATTCCTCGGTCGCCGCGAACATGTCCGGCACCGGCTCGAGGCGGCGCGAGCGCGCGAGCGAGATATCGACGAAGCCAGTTGACTTGAGACCAATCGGACGAAACAGTTTGTCGCGGCAGAAGCGATTCAACGCGACGCTCGCGACGCGCTCGATCGTCTCGCCCAGCAGGATGAAGCCGAGGTCCGAGTAGATAGTTTTCGTGCCGGGCGGCGCTTCGAGAGTCTCGCGATGCAGCTGCTCGTAGGCGAATTCCTTGGCGCCGTAGCTCGCCATGAAGTTGATGCGCCCGTTGCGCTCGATCTCTGCTATCCGCTCGTGGAGCGGACGCCACGCGGCGAGGCCCGAACAGTGCGCCAGAAGATGGCGGAACGTGATCGTCGTTTTGCCGTGCACGCCAAAATCCGGGAAAAAGCGCGTCACGCGATCGTCGAGGCGGAACTTGCCGTCGCGGGCGAGCATCATCACCGCGACCGAAGTCGCCAGCGCCTTGGTCAGCAACGAGAGATCGAACACCGTGTCGAGCTTCATCGGCGAGCGCTCGGGCACCGTCTGCCGGAAGCCGAACGCGCCTTCGAACGCGATATCGGGGCCGCGGCGCGCAACTACCGCCGCGCCGGGAATCACGCCATCTTCGACCGCGCGGTTGAACGCGCTCTCAACCTCACTCCATCCCACCGCTCACACCTCCTGCCACCTACGCAAGCGCGGGTTCGATAAACTCCAGGCGCCGCGCCGCACCGTCGATGCGGACCCGCACCCCGAACGGCAACACGAAATTCTCGCTGCCATGTCCGGCTTCGATCCCGGTCAGCACGGGGCACTTCAGGCCGGCTGTCTCTTCCGCAATGAACCGCGTGATAAGCCGCGCCTCCTGCTCGTCGCCCTCGATCGGGCGAATCGCACCAAAAACAATTCCCGCGACGCGCTCGAGCGCGCCCGCCTGCTTCAACTGCACCAGCATCCGATCGACGCGATACGCCTTCTCGCCCACATCCTCGAGGAAGAGCACGCGCCCGTCGAAACGGGGCGCGTAGGGCGTGCCGACGGTAGCAACCAGCACCGACAGGCATCCGCCGATAAGCTCGCCTTCGGCATTTCCGGCGCGGACAGTTTCGCGCGCGTCCATCGTGAAGCTTCGAATCTCGCCGAGCAGCAGACCCTTCATGTGCTCGAACGAGCGCGCGCTCAAGCCGCGCGCGAGATCCATCGCGACCATCGGACCGTGGATCGCGACCATCCCCGCGCGATCGACCAGCGCGTTGAGAAGAAACGTCTCGTCGGAAAAGCCGACGAAGATTTTCGGCGTGCGCGCGATCGCGTCCCAATCGAGCATCGGCATCAGCCGGCCGCATCCGTAGCCGCCGCGCGCGGCGAAGATTGCCTTGACCTCGGGATCGGCGAAATAGGCGGCGAGCTCGCCGGCGCGCTCGCGATCCTCGCCGGCCAGGATTCCGGCCCGCGCGAGAGCGCGCTCAGAAACCTTCACCCGAAAGCCCATCGACGCGAGCACTCCTACTCCGCGTTCCAGGTGCGAGCGCTCGACCGCAGCTGCGGGCGCAACCACGCCGACCGTGTCGCCGGGGTTCAGGTGCCGGGGCTTGTTGGGCCGGGTGTTCACTAGTTGTTAATTCAAATCAGAGCGAGCGGCCCACTGCTTCCGCAACGGCCCGCACTGACTTCATCAGATCGGCGAAGACGTTGAGCTTGAGCTGCTGCGGACCGTCGGACAACGCAGTCTCAGGATGCGGATGCACCTCGATTAGAAGCCCGTCGGCGCCCGCCGCGACCGCGGCCAGAGCCATCGGCGTGACCAGAGACCACATGCCGGTACCGTGGCTCGGATCGACTACTACGGGCAGATGCGTCCACTCCTTGAGCAACGGCACGGCGTTCAAGTCGAGCGTGTTGCGCGTCGCGGTCTCAAAGGTTCGGATGCCGCGCTCGCATAGCACGACGTTGGGATTGCCCTCGGCCAGGATGTATTCCGCGGCCATCAGGAATTCCTCGAGCTTGGTGGACATGCCGCGCTTCAGGAGTACAGGCTTCCGCGTTCGGCCGAGGCGCCGGAGCAGGGAGAAGTTCTGCGAGTTGCGCGCGCCGACCTGGAGCATGTCGGCATGCTCGACCATCAGGTCGATGTCGTGGGGATCCATTATCTCGGTCACCACAGGCAGCCCTACCCGCTTACCCGCCACCTCGAGCAGGCGCACTCCCTCGTCTTCCATGCCCTGGAAGGAATACGGCGAGGTGCGAGGCTTGAACGCTCCGCCGCGAAGCAGATGCGCACCGGCACGTTTGACGCCGTCGGCGGCGGCTTCGACTTGCTCCTTGCTTTCGACGGCGCATGGTCCGGCAATAACGGCGAGCTTTTTACCGCCGATTTCGGCGTTGCCGACCTTGATACGCGAGCCCTCGGGCCGTACCTCGCGGGCAGCCAGCTTGAACGACCGCAGCACCGGCATCACGCGCTCGACACCGGGCGCAGTCTCGAGGTGCGTCAGTGAATGCTGCTCACCACGCTCCTCGCCGACGCAGGCGACGACGGTGCGCTCAACACCGCGGATGATGTGGGCACTGTAGTCGAGCTGCTCGACGAGGCGAACGATTTCCTGGATCTCGTCCTCGGTCGCGTGGGCTTTCATTACGACGATCAAGTCAACACCCCCTGCCCGTCCTCGCGCCCCGCCGCGGCGTGGGCGATGGAAAGGCCACGTAAAGTCTAGTAATTACATAACTGTACGCTTAAAGCATCGGCCTGTCCGCACGGCCGCCGCGTCCGGAGATTCGATTGTCCCGCCTACCGCATCGCCCGCTCCGACTGGTTCATACGTCAGATGTTCACCTCGAGACCGACACCCACGGCTCCGGTCCCCGCGGCGAGGAGCTTCGCGACCGCGTGCGGGCCGCGTTTTCACGCGTGATTGACCTGGCCAACGAGCGCGAGGCCGACATGTTGCTGATCGTGGGCGACTTGTTCGATTCGGCCCGCGTGAGCGAGCAGGCTCTAGGATTCGCGCTCGGCAATATCGCGCGGGCGCGGATGCCGGTGGTCATGATTCCCGGCAATCACGATGCTCACGATGAGCGCTCGATTTACGCGCCGCTCAATCCCGCGAGCCTGCCGGAAAATCTCCATCTGATTCTGGAGCCTGAAGGCCGCTCGATCGATTTTCCAAACCTTGCGGCGCGCGTATGGGGCCGTGCCCTCGTCGAGCACACTCCTGACTATCGTCCGCTCCGCGGCGTGCCCGAGCCGGCGCCCGGGATTTGGAATATCGCGCTCGCGCACGGCTTCTATATGGAGGAAGGCGAGATCGAGCGGTCGTCGCCAATCACGCCCGAGGAAATCGAGCGGAGCGGCTTCGACTATATCGCGCTCGGGCACGTGCACGTCCTGAGCGACGTTTCGCGCGGCGCAACGCGTGCCTTCTACTGCGGCACTCCCGCGCCGCTCTATTCGACCGACAACGCCGGCTGGGTGCTCTGCGTCGATTGCACGCCGGGCGAGCCGATCCAGGTCGAGAAGCTGACGGTGTCATCGAGCTGATTCGGCAGCCTAGCACTTTCGCTTGGCGGTCTTATTTCATTAGAGTGACCCGCGGGGTTTTTGTGAATCGCTCCGTGGAGAGCCGCCCGTTTCCAATCGAACTGAAATTCGCGAGCTGACTGGCGGCGGTCCGGCCGGTCTCGGGGTCGCCTTCGACGCGCATCGCGTGGGAAGTGCGTTTTCGCCTGTTAGAGAGCGAACGAGGTCGGCGGGATGTGCCGGACCTTCCTTTACCTGCAGCCAGCATAGCTACGACGCGGGCGCGCATCGTTTTCACGATTGCGATCCCGAGATTCGTCGCTCCAGCGAATCTTCGCTACGCCCTCCGCGCGATTCCCGTCGATCCGACCTTCAGCGCAAATGCACCGTTTCAGCAGGTCAAGATACTGGATGATGATGCAGCGACGTTCGATTCGATCGTCGCCAACCGCGGCGTTGCGAACGCGAAGTATTGCATCCCCGGCCCAAAGCCAAGCGCCGTGCGCGAGCCAACCGATCGCAATTATCGGGACGAGGAATTCCTCGTCCCGGCCGAGAACAGCGTCATTCGTCGCCAATGGTCGCCGAATCGGCTTGCTTTCGATGTTGACGTTCCAGCACCCGCGACGCTCACCATCAACCGGAATTTCGATCGCTACTGGCGGCTGAGGGGTGGCGATGGGTATGTTGTGGATTCCGGCGGACTGCTGGCGGTCCGCGTGCCGGCCGGCAGACAAGAAATCACGCTTCGATATCAGGACTTGAGCTGGCTCGGCGCGATCGTCACGCTACTCACCGTAGTAGGTGCTAAGTTGCTCAGAAGGCACAAATCCTCGGTGACCGGTGCAGCCGCTCCTCCCAAAGGTTCAAAGGAGTGATGACCACTAGCGATCGCAGAGCAGGCTTGACGATGCCGAATACGAGTCTGCGCAGCTTGATGCTCGGCGCCCGCGCCGCGCTGCGCGGCCCTGCACGACGAGCGCAGGTGGGTGCAATCGATCCTCGAACCAGAGGAATTCAAACTGGTGAAGCTCGCAACTGCGCGACGATGGACCTCGAGCGGCAACGGATCGCTTCGCCGGCTCCGAGTCTTCCTCACGCAGGGCAAAGTCGGCGCAAGGATGATCCGCCAAGCAGGCGGACGCGAGATAGTGGCGACATGGTGCGAGCTGCATCAGGGCGACTCGCTCCCCGAGCGTTGCGCAATCCCAAAGCACATCGTGCGGATGCTGATCGAATCGGAGTATTAGGCGCGGCGAAAATGAAGCGCGGGGTGGGATTGCTCCCATCCCGCGATTCTCCCCACCCCGAACGGATCCGTCTCTAGCCCTTCGGCTTCAACGTGAAGTTCGAAGTAGCCGTCTGTCCCGCTTTCACATCGACCTTCTGGTCGTCGGTGCCGAGCTTCTCCTGCCACACTTCGATTGTGTAGTTGCCCGGCGGCACGTCCTTGATCGTGAAATTACCCTTGTCGTCCGTCACCGCATAGTACGGCGTGTCGGTGACGTACCACCATCCGCGCATCCAGCCGTGCGCGTCGCACGTGACTTTGATCACCTCGGGCTGATCGACCTTCTGCTTGATCACTTTCTTGAACTTGGGCTGCGCCATGTTGAAGGAAGGATTCTTGGTCGAATAGGTGTGGATGTTGTGCAGAATACCGTCGGAGTTGACGATGTCTACAGTGCTGCCGGCGGGAAACGCGAGCACGTGCGGCACGTAGTCGCACCCCTTCTGATCGAACGTGACCTCGCCCGGCTTCGGCGTGCCCTTGGCGTCCTTCAGGACCACGACGGCGTTGGCGATACCGCCGCTCGAATCAACCTC
>JASHQJ010000420.1 GCA_030037595.1 Candidatus Binataceae bacterium | reverse complement strand
ACCATCACGGGTATCCCGATGCCGAGCTACAGCTCGGGCCAGGCGCTGAGCATGATGGAAGGATTCGCTGAAAAGACGCTCCCGCACACGATGGATTACGAATGGACCGGGCTCTCCTACCAGGAGAAATTGATCGGCAACCAGGCCTACTTCATCTTTGCGCTTTCGATCACGCTGGTATTCCTTGTGCTGGCCGCGCAGTACGAAAGTTGGACCGATCCAGCCGCGGTGATACTCACGGTGCCGATGGCACTGCTCGGGATCCTCGTCGCGCTCTTCGTGCGCAAGTTCCCGATCGATCTCTATACGCAAATCGGGCTCGTGCTGATGATCGCGCTCGCGGCGAAGAATGCGATTCTGATCGTCGAATTCGCGCGCGAGCTGAAGGAGGGCGGCATGCCGGTGAAGGACGCCGCGATCGAGGCTGCGCGCCGCCGCTTCCGGCCGATTCTGATGACCTCGACTGCGTTCATCCTCGGCGTGGTGCCGCTCCTCACCGCCACCGGTGCCGGCTCCGCCAGCCAGCAATCACTCGGCACCGTGGTTTTCGGCGGAATGCTCGCGTCAACGCTTCTCGCGATCCCATTCGTGCCGGTGTTCTACATCGCCGTGCAGCGCGCGCCGTCGCGATCGAGCAAGTCCGCCGCTGGCGTCGAGCCCGTTCGATCGCCCACGCCGGTCGACTGACGTGTCATGCGATATCGGTCGTCTTTGCATGATAGCTGAGTAAGATCGTCAAATTGCAATGCTACCCGTGGAGTACGATGAAACGTTTTGTTACATGGCTTGCCCGCGAGTTTTGGGAAGCGGTGCCAATAGCCTGCTTTTTCTTCGTCGTAGGCTTCGTCATCGTGCTGATGATCGTGAAGCTTTCACTCGCGCAGTATTCCATTCAGATTCCCGCGTCGTCGCGCGCGCTGATCGGCGCGCTGATAGCGGCGAAGGTCGTGCTGGTTCTCGACAACACGCGCCTGGCGCGAAGCTTTCGCCGTCACCCGCGAATCGTTCCGGTGCTGGCGAAGACCGCGGTCTACGCGGTTTGCGTTATTCTCCTCCGGATCCTTGAGTTGGCCCTAGATTCGGTTCGCCATCCGTCGATGGCGACTCAATACTGCCCGACCTGGTGCATGGCGGTTCGCCGCGGCTGCGGCCCGTGATCCTTGGCGTGTCGGCGGTATTCGCGATCTATTTCATCCTGGCCGAGATCGCAGAACACCTCGGCTCCGGAGTGCTGTGGAATCTGTCTTTTGGCGGCGGCGCGGAGCGCGAAACTGCGCTCGCGGATTCGCGCACGTCAGGCCGCGCCGCCAATTCCGATTAATTCTTCAAGCCGGCCACGCCTGTCCTAGCGATGATCGTGATCTTCGTCATGCTCGAGCCATTCGCTGTGATGCACCTCCACCCATCCGCGGTCATGACCAACCCACCAATCGCGGTCGTGCCATACATGATGATCGTCGTAATCGCCGACAATTACCCGGCGTCCGTACCCCTCGGCATAAACCGGAGCCGGCGCGGGTGCGTATGCGTAGCCGGGGCCGGGTCCATGACCATACCCGGGACCGTAATCAACACACGCCGAGCACGCGAAGATCGTCCCGGCGATCAAAGACGCTTCCAATATCGGCAGAATCCTGGTCCACATCGATGAGCACCTCTGAGCAGTGCGTCTGCATCGATGGTGCCATCGAGGATTGCGCAGAATTTCCGTTGTTTCGTCGAACGAGTGTCTGAACTGGGTTGGTAATGACCGGATTGAGAAACGACTTTATGTCGCGCAAAACTTAAGGCACTTTAATCCTCGATTATTGCGCTTGACTGTTGTCGTTGTTTGTTCGAGCGTGAAGCGACAGTACTGAATATTCGACAGGAGCATCGAAATGCCTGAATACACGATGTTGATTGATGGAAAGTCGGTAAAAGGTTCGAAGAGCACCGGCGTGATCAATCCCGCCACCGGCAAGGTCTTCGCCCAAGTACCCGATTGCACTCGCGCGGAGCTCGACCAGGCGATGGAAGCAGCACAGCGCGCGTATCCCGCCTGGAGCCGCGATATCGGCGCGCGTCGCAAAGTTCTCGGCGAGATCGCTGCTGCGCTTCAGCAACCGCCCGAGGGTCTCGCGCGCACTCTCACGCAGGAGCAGGGCAAACCACTGGATAAGGCGACCGGAGAAATCTTCGGCGCCGCGATGTGGGCGCAATACACGGCGAGCCTCGAGCTGCCGATCGAGGTGATCCAGAACACCGATCAGGCGCGGGTCGAGATTCGCCGCAAGCCGCTCGGCGTCGTCGCGGCGATCACGCCGTGGAACTATCCGATGATGCTCGCGATGTGGAAGATCGCGCCCGCGCTGCTTGCAGGCAACACGGTCGTGATCAAACCGTCGCCGTTCACGCCCATCAGCACGCTGATGCTGGGCGAGATCGTGCGCGACGTGGTACCGCCGGGCGTTATCAACGTGGTCTCGGGCGGCGACGAACTCGGCGCGTGGATGACTTCGCATCCGATACCGCGCAAACTCTCCTTCACCGGCTCGATCGAGACCGGCAAAAAAGTTGCCGCCGCTGCCGCGCCCGATTTGAAGCGCGTCACGCTCGAGCTCGGCGGCAATGACGCTGCGATCGTTCTCAATGACGTTGACCTCGACACCGTCGCGCCGAAGATCTTCTGGGGCGCGTTCGAAAACTCCGGCCAGATCTGCAGCGCGATCAAGCGCGTGTACGTGCCGGAGAAGATGTACTCTCCGATGCTCGAGAAGCTGGGCGAACTCGCCAAGGGCGTGAAGGTCGGCAATGGCCTCGACGCCGGCACGCAACTCGGCCCGATCAACAACAAGCCGCAGTTCGAGCGTGTGACGGAGCTGGTCGAGGATGCGAAGAAGCACGGCGCGAAGATCGTCACCGGCGGCAATCGCTTGGGCAAGGAAGGATACTTCTTCGAGCCCACGATCGTCGGCGGAATTTCCGACGGCGTCCGCCTCGTTGACGAAGAGCAGTTCGGGCCGGCGCTGCCGGTGATTCCATACAAGGATGTTGACGACGCAGTGCGCCGCGCCAATGCCACGCACTACGGACTCAGCGGCTCAGTGTGGTCGAAGAATGCAGACCAGGCCGCGGAAGTGGCGGCGCAGCTGGAGTGCGGTTCGGCCTGGGTGAATCAGCATCTGGCGATCGCGCCGAATCTGCCGTTCGGCGGCGCCAAGTGGTCCGGAATCGGCGTGGAGAACGGCCCGTGGGGACTGCTCGGTTTCACCGAGATCCAGGTTGTGAACGTGTCGAAGGTCTGACGATCGATCGTCCTTTGCGATAACGATGCGGCGCCGGAGATTTCGGCGCCGCATTCATTTTCAGATTTCACTTCGCGCCATTTGCAATCGCTGCCAGTGCTGCCCGCTGAAGCCATCGCCACGATGAACACAGCGGCTCGGCGCTGCGACTCTTCCTTGAACGCCACGGCCGCTGGCTTCTTCTTGTGCGCTGCCGAGCTGCTGTTCGAATTCGCCGGTAACACCCGGATTATTGCTATCATCCCGTTGTCTTCGTGTTCGAGGATATGGCAGTGGTAAACGAAATCGCCCACCAGGTCGCCGCGAAAATCGATTCGCACCTAGACGCTCGGGTACGGTCCCTTTCCTTTCCAGAAGGGGACGTTGACCATGTCGAGATACTGCCGCTGGCTCAGCGGGAGCGGTATGCCGTTACGCTCGAGCAGCAGGAAATGCGTTCGGTGAAGGTGAAACTCGTGATTGTCTCCGCTTCGATTCTGAATCGTCCAATCTTCGACTGCACTCTGCGTTGTCATCGTCGCGAGCGGTCGCGTCGGATCGTTGTCGCCGTCGGAGCCGGTGTTCAGGTTGAGCGTGATCAGTTGCGGGTTTTTCACGCGCTTCCCGGGAGCCTTCACCATGAACTCCGCGCGCGCGGCGGGCGCGAGCAGGATGTCCCGCTGGCTGATAATCTTCCCGCGCCGGGTGCCGTCCTGCTAGCCGACCGGCACGCCATCGAGCCCGACGATCTTGAGCGGCTGCGGTTTAGCGCGAAGCGCACCTGCAGATCGATAATCGTGTCAGCGGAAGAGTTCGCGACCCGTCAGAATTCGTTGTCGCCGGACATCTGGATCACAGCCGGCGGATAATCGGGATAGGGTAGCGGGACGTAGTTGAGCGAAAGATCCTTGGCGGGAACTCCGGGAGCCGGCTTCGCATCCCGGGCAGCAGCGTGTCTCGGATCAGCAGGACACGCGCGGGGAGCCCGGAGACCTTTGGCTGCAGATTCTCGATTCCCTCGACGATGATTGCGCCCGTCGCGTCGCCGAGCACCGATGCCTCGCTGATTCCATGAACGTGCGGATGGTACCAGTAGAGGCCCGCCGGCTCGTTGCTTGGAAACGGCACCGAGTAAATGAATGTCTGGCCGGAGTTAATCAGCGTGTGTATCACTTCATCGGCGTGGCAGGTGGGCGGAGTGTTGGTGCCGTGAAAGTGGACGTTCGTCGATGAAGTATCCATCGTTGCCGCCCCACATAAGTCGCTCGGCGAGGACGACATCTGCATCGCGATTGTGTCGGGTGTCGCCGGAGCGGGCGTGTGATTGATTTAGTGTAGGCGCGAGAGTGTCGCCGGATTCACGTGCAGCGTCGGCGACTGATTGCCGTCGGCGAGGACATAGCAATAAGAGGACATAGCAATAAGTGGTGTTGCCGTTCTCGTCCGTGCCGGTCTCGTAGGGAGAGCCTCAAGTTGAGGACGCCATTTTCGCTGAACAGATCTTCGGGCTGCGCAGCGACACTGGCGGTCGAATAGCGAACGCACGCCTGTTTGGGCGAATAAGGCGGGCGCGAGTCCAAGAATCGGTAAGAGCGCTAGGACGGTGGTACGAAGCGTAGATGTTACGGGCATTCGCCTGGAGGAGAATGATTCTCAAAATGAATTATTTTCAAAATCATTTAGCTGTTCAGAGGATGAGAGCAAGTCTTCCCTTGCGATGACCTACGAATTCGCCGAGGCCATGGTCGCGAAAGGCGGTCGCGTTTGCCTATGAAGCACTAACTCGATGCAAAGTGATCGCATGTTCTGGGCAGGCGGCAACGCAGAGTCCGCATGCATGGCAGTCATCCGCTCTGACCGCGAACGCCTGGCGATTTCGATGCGCCCACGCCTTGATGCGCGAGCCGAACGGCAGCGCGCGCCGTTGCTCGACGCTGAGCGTTGCAATCTCGAAAACGTTGTATGGGCAAACGCGCACGCAGTCTTCCTTTCCCTCGCATCGGTTGCGATTGATGACCGGTGCGAAGACTCCTGCTTCCTGCTTGCATTCTAGGGGTGCTGCTGTGGTCACTGCGTACCTCCCGAGCTGCGCACTGCTCGCGAACAATCATCACGTGAGCAGACGCGCCTCACAACGCAGGCCGATGCCTGCATGTGCGCGCCGAAGGAAGGTAATGGACTTTATCGATCGTGATTCAGGTGCTGAATCGCCGCGAGATGTAGCCCTTCGCGAGCATCGCGTAGCGCGTGCCTTGCACCAGGCGGTAGATGCCGCTGCCGAGCCGGTATGCGCCCGACCAGAAGCCCGCGCCGCTTGAGCTCAACCCAATCGCCGGGATGCCGGCGTGACGGCTCGCGACCAAGTGGTTGAGCGAGTCAACGCAGTCCACTTCGAACCGCTCGGGACCAATCCACGAATGGGCGACGATCGCCATCGCGAATCCTGCTGCTACGCCCATGATTACCGCGGCAAAAAGCCATCTTCGATCGCGCCTGGGGGTTGGATTCTCGTTGGGCATCGTCGTTACTCCTGGCTTCCAGGCCTTTGACGGATGCCACCCGCGATTTGTTTACATTGTTTACCTCGTGAAAAAAATCTCCCCGCCTGACCGACGCGATGTAAACGTTTTACCGGCCCGCTACGTCTTATCGCCCAGCGGTAGTAGCATCGGCACCGCGCTCGGAACGTGACACTTGACCCTCGTGGTACATCGAGTCGGGTCAGCTAGTGCTGAAGCGATGCTGCCGGAGCTAACTGATGAGGAATTGTGCAGGAAAGTCGCGAGTCATGACTCGCAGGCGTTCGAGCTGCTCGTCGAGCGCTACCAGAGCCGCGCGTTTCGGCTTGCCTGCTCGATTCTCGGCAACGAGGCCGACGCCCGCGACCTCTCGCAGGACGCCTTCATCCGGCTCTTCGAATCTGCTGGCAAGTTCGACGGACGCTCGAGCTTTTCGACCTGGTTCCATCGGATACTCGTCAACCTGTGTATTGACCAGCAGCGCCGCTCGAGGTGGTGGAAGCGGATGCTGCCGCTCGCGGGTCCCGGCGACGACCCCGATGCGCCCGGAATCGAGCCTTCCGCCGAAGAGCCGGGCCCCGATCTCCAGGCGATTCGGGGCGAAAGCGCCGGGCAACTTCGCACCGCTCTCGATCGTCTGTCGCCGCATCAGCGCTCAGCCGTCATTATGCAGGCAGAGGGACTCAGCAGCCGGGAGATCGCGACGGTGCTCGGATGCTCGGAAAGCACGGCGCGCGTGCATGTGCATCGCGCCGTCGCGGAGTTGAAGAAGACGCTCAAAGACGTTTGACGATGTTTACGAACCATCCAGAGGCCGCGCTGATTCCTTATGCGCGGGGCGAACTCAGCGCCGAAGAGCGCGCTCGAGTTGAGCAGCATCTTGCCGAATGCGCCGAATGCCGCGCCTTCGCCGAATCCTCGCTCGGCGTGCTGCGCAAGGTCGGCCAATTTGTCGATCAGAGGCCAGAGCCGGATTGGACCGCCTATCGATACGAACTTAGGAGGAAGCTCGCCGCCCGCAATGAGGCTCGCGCGCCGTGGTGGCGCTCCGGCTTCGCCCTGACCGCTTTTGCAAGTGCGGGTACGGCCGTCGCGGCGCTGTTCATCGTCATTTCGATTCATCGCCCGCCGCAGCTGTCCGGGCCTCCCCTCGATCAGATGGCAATGGCGACGGAGATGAAAGACGCTGACCTGGGCCTGCTGAAAAACTACAACGTGGTCGAGCATCTGGACCTGCTGGAGAATTATGATGTGATCGAGCGGCTCGATCAGATGCCGCCGGCATCGCAGCAGGGCAATGAGAAGTCTTCGTAAGCTCGTGGTGATTCTGACTATGGCCTCAGCGCTGGCTCTCACCCGAGTTCGATTTGCCGAAGCGCAGGAGCCGCCGCCCGATCCGCAGATGCTCCTCAACCTCGATCTGTTCCGCGCCGACAATTCGAACGGCGGTAACGCCGCCGGGCAAGGGCAGGGCGAGTCGATGATGGACCGCATCCGCGCGCTGAGCTCAATGGGTCTGCTCGGCGGGCGCGGCCAGAACGCGCCGGCCGCGTATCCGCCGCTGCCTGGCCCGCCGAATCAGGAAGTCGCACCGCCGCCCGAGGAAGCGTATCCGCAGCAAAACGACGGAGCCCCGGTCGAATGAACCTCCGCTGCATCATCGCGATGGTTGTGCTCACGATGCTGATGATTCTGCCGGCGCTTGGCAGCGCTCGCGCGCAAGCGGCCGGCGGATCGCCGAGCCAGCTCGAGCAGGCGTTCGCGAATCGCTATCCGCAGCAGTGGGCGCACCTCACGCCTAATCAGCGTGAGCGCGTGCTCGACAACTATCGGCAGTGGCAGGCGATGTCGCCCGAGGAACGGATGAGCGCGCAGCGCACGTACCAGCAGTTCCGAAGCCTCCCGCCTGAGGAACGCCAGCGCGTGCTGGAAGGCATGCGGCAGTGGCGCAAGCTCCCGGAGGGTCAACGGCAGCAGCTGCGCCAGGCCTACAATCATTTTCGGACACTGCCGCCCGAGCGGCAGCAGCAGCTAAACCGCCGCTATCAGCGCTTCCAGCAGCTTCCGCCCGAGCAGCGTCAGCGCATGCTCGAGAATTATCATCGATGGCAGCAGATGACGCCGGAGGAGCGGCAGGAGGCGCGCGCGCGTTTCAATCGTCAGCAACAGGGGCTGGGCGAGGCGGCCCCGAATACCGGGCAACCGCCGCCACCGAAGCATCATGGATGGTTCGCGCGCTGGCGCCGGAATCATCCGCCTAAGGTCGGCGCCGAGTAAGCGTGCTCGTCCCTTGTCGTTCTAGGGAGATCTACCTTGCTATTTACACGAACGCACGAACCTTCGCTGCGGCGGGAATTCGAACCCTGATCGATGCCACGATGACTGCGAAGGTTCACAACCAAGCTAGTTTCGCGCGCACTCTTGACGAATTCGTGAAGCACGGATTTATCGCGGCCAAGCAAGTAGAGGTCCTGAAACAGACGATAGATGCAGGAAGTGCCTCAGCGCATAGGGCATTCACACCATCGTTTGAAGATCTCCAAGTCCTACAGGACATCGCGGAAAATCCAATTGAAGTCGACGTAGTTGTGTTAGAACATGCTTTCAATTGTAAGAACGTGAGGCCAAGTGGAACGAGATCGTATGCGCCAATGCGGACAAGCTATGCGTTCCTTGCCCTCGTGACGAACGTTATCGCTTCGCGCTGATCCTTCGTCGCCTCGCTAACACCTCGGGTCGCTCGGGATGACGGCAAAGCAAGATGTGCCTTTTTGAATAGCCTCGCCCGCGGCTGACGCCTTGAGCGGAAGCCGCACGCTGTGAGACTCGCAATCTGAACAAAGCGGGGTAGCACGCCGCCACCACTCCGGAAAAGATTAATCCCTTCTCTAGTGGTGGCGGGCTTTCCCGCCCGCTTTGTCAGGCACGCGAATCGGACCGCACGTGAGAGAATATCGCTGGCGTATCGCATAATCTACGTTAACTTTCTGTCTCCTCCTCCTGACCAGGGAGAGGACTAAGGTGAGGGCTTCCTGATGCCGAAAAATCAGTAGCGGTTCAAGCGCGCGATTCGGTCGGTCTGGAAGTTCGCGTCGCCGAACAACTCTTGGCATACGCGCACGCGCTTCGGGAAAAATCCGATGTCGAATTCGTCGGTCATGCCGATGCCGCCGTGCATCTGAATTCCTTCCTGCGCCGCGAGCGTCGCACTCTGGCCAGCCTTCGCCTTGGCGACCGCAACGATCGGTCCAGCGCCGTCGAATGATTCATCGAGCGTCTGCAGCGCCTTGAGCACCGCCGAGCGCGTCACTTCGAGCTCACAGTAGAGAAACGCCGCGCGATGCTGCAGTGCCTGGAACTCGCCGATCAGTTTTCCGAACTGCTTGCGCTCTTTCAGATAGTTTACGGTGCGCCCGAACGCCTCGTCGCCCGCACCGAGCATCTCGGAGGCGAGCGCAGCGCGTCCCGCGTTCAGTGTTCCGTCGAGCGGCTTCCATCCGTGGTCGACTTCGGCGAGCACGCGGTCTGCAGCGACCGGAGTCTTTTCGAAGACGATCCGCGCCGCGTTGTGGCTATCTACAGTGCTCGTGCGCTCGGCGCGAAGTCCCTTGGCCTTCGAATCGACGAGGAAAAGCGTGATGCCTTTTGTCTCACCAGGCGAACCTGCGGTGCGCGCCGCGACGATGAAGAGGTCCGCGACGTGGCCATCGACGACGTAGGTCTTCGCGCCGTCGAGGACAAATCCCCCCTCGCCGCGCTTTGCGCTCAGCGCGGTGTTGGCAGGGCGATGCTTCGGCGATTCATCGATCGCGAGCGTCGCGATCAGCTCGCCTGCCGCGATTTTCGGAAGATAAGCGCTCTTCTGTGCATCACTGCCGGCGCGTGAAATCGCGGTCGCCGCGACGACTGCGCTCGCGAAGAATGGCGACGGCGTGAGCGTATGCCCGAGTTCTTCCATCACGACGCCTGCCTCGACGTAGCCGAGACCGAGACCGCCGTGATTTTCCGGCACCAGAATGCCGGCCCATCCGTTGTCGACGAATTCCTTCCAGAGCGGCCGCGAGAAGCCTACGGGGTCGCGGCTGTCGCGCAGTTGCCGGAGATGCGAGATCGGTGCGTTCTTGGAGAGAAAGCTCCGCGTCGTCTCGCGAAGCATCGTCTGCTCGTCAGTGAGTACCAGTGCCATTCTTGTTGAACTCTTCCTTCAGGATTTCCTCACGCGATCGCCAAACTTCCCTTCCCCTGGGGGAAGGGAAACAGGGTTAGGTCGGATCTTTTTCTGAATACGAAAGCAACAACCTGACCTTCCCTTCCCGCACGGGAAGGGGAAGCAGCACTGCCATTCCTGCAGACTTCTCTTCCGTGGGTAAGGGAAACAGAATCGCATTCCACGCTAAGCGCCGGGGAGATTCAGCAGGCGCTTCGCGATGATATTGAGTTGCACTTCGCTCGTGCCGCCTTCGATCGAGTTCGCCTTGGAGCGGAGCCACGCCCGCGCCGAGCGGCCTTCGTGCGAATGCGCGCCTTCCCATTCGAGCGCTTCCAAGCCGCCGGCCGCCATCACCAGCTCCATCCGGCGCTTGTTCAGCTCGGTGCCGTAATATTTCAGCAGCGACGACGCGGCCGGATTGATCTTGCCGGTCTTCATCAGGTCGCCGACGCGATCCATGGTGAGCCGAAACGCCCACGCGTCGATTTCGAGTGCCGCGATCTGTCCGCGCAGATTGGTATCGGCGAGCACCCCGTTCTCGAGCCCGACCGACTCGGTTGCGATC
>JASHQJ010000419.1 GCA_030037595.1 Candidatus Binataceae bacterium | reverse complement strand
GTGAACTGCACTTCGTCAATTGCCTTGTCGCCGCTGTTGGTCATCTTGCCGAAGATGCCCGGGACGCGCGACGCCGCCATCTTCATGTCAACATCGGAGAGCACGATCTTCGGTATATAAGCCTGCCCGTCGGCGATTTGCTTCTGCGCGTTTTGGATATCCGCCAGCTCGCGGCCGTACTGGAACTTGAGGCCCTCAGTGCCGGTGGTCGGATGCTTATCCAGTTCGTCGAGAATCTTCTGGTATGCGGCGATCGCCTGGTCGTACTGATGCTTGTGGTAGAGCTCGACCGCGTCCTTGTGCTCCTTGTCGATGTTCTCAAGGAAGGGAAAATCGACCGCGATGCGCCACTCGCCTCCCTGACTTTCAAGCATGATATTGTCGTCGTAGGTGACGGTCGGAAAGTGATTATCGTTCAGATCCTTCTGTGCGACCGCGTCGGGCGTATCGTTGGGTCCGAGCGAAGCGTCGATCGTCCGCTCCCAGAGCGCGAGATCGGGCCGCGTGACCTTGACCGTTACCGTCGCATTGGTACCGTCAACCTTGGCGTCGCCGAGCTGGTACTGATAGGCGCGCAGGATTCCCTTGAACCAGTCTTTGCTGACGTTCGGCGCCATCGGAATTTCGCTCAGGAACTGATCGATCGTCCGGTCGACCTGGGCCTGATGGCTCAGCGCGTTGTAACAAGCCGGGTAGTTGTAGAGTTTCAGGTTATCCAGATAATTCTCGGCCGCGCTCTTGGGCGACTTCCCGCCGCATCCGGCGAGCATCAGCACGCAGAGCGCGGCCGTGGAAAGCAGCAAAGCCTTCGACAATTTGATCGTCATTATTTGAGCCATCCTCCCCAGGCGAAAACCTCTCGATTCTAGTGTCGCGGCGGTCAAAAACAAGTCGCCCAACCGGCTAAACGGACGGCATCATCGCCGCGGCGCCTGCTTCAGCTCGACGATATTGCCCTCGGGATCGCGGATATAAATCGACAGTCCCATGCCGCGCGCACCGTAACGCTCGACCGGCTCGCCGATCACTTCGACCGATCGCTCGCGCAAGTATTCGGCGATTTCCGCCATGCTGTCGGTTTCGACACCGAGACAGAAGTGATCGACGTTGCGGCCATCCTCAAGGCGAGGCTGTTTGGCCGGCACCAAGTCCACCATGCTGTTGCCGGCGCGCAGCTGGACCAGCCCGATCGCGTCGATGCGGCGTTCTTCGACCAGCCCGAGCGTGCACGTGTAGAACTCGTACATGCGCTCCTGATCGCAGCATCGCAACACCACGTGATCGAGCTCAGTAACTTTGAATGGACTTGGCATCGCGTTTCACCACGCTTCCGATCTGGTGATCTTGCACATCGCCGGCCATGAAGTGAATCGCCGGGCGGCTTGCTGTCGCGCGGACGGGCTTAAATCATGAACGGAAGCAATGAGCGATCATAACGCCCTCACACTAGTCATCTTCATCGTCACCTATGCGGTGATAGCGTTGGGCGAGGTCCCCTACTTTCGCATCGATCGCACGGGTGCGGCGCTAGCCGGCGCCGTTGCGATGATCATCTCCGGTGCGCTGTCCGAGCAGGCCGCGGAGCGCGCTATCGACGCGCATATGCTCGCGCTGCTGCTCGGGATGATGATCGTCGTCGCGAATCTGCGGCTCTCGGGCGCCTTTGCGATGTCCGAGATGGCATCGGAGGTTATTCGACCATGCCTGAAGAACAGACGCTCGAAAGGGCTCGCGAACACAGGCGCGAGGGAAAGTCGTCCTCAACGCCGGCGGGAGAATTCGTCCGCGAAGAATTGGAGCATATCCGCGAGAGCAAGCATGGCGCACGCTTGACCAAGCGGGCGATCGCAATTGGCCTGTCGAAGGCGCGGCGCCCGGGAGTGAAGCTGCGCACACCGGCGCGCGGTAAGACATCCGCTCGAACCCGGCGCAAGGCGAAGCAGAACATCAAGCGTGGCCGCGAAGCTTCAGCCAAGCGCTCGCGCGCGATCAAATCCGCGTTGAACCGCGCAGGCCGAAGCGCGGCGTCCGACGGCTCTATCGCGTCAGGCGAAATCCTCGGCCCACAGCCGATCGAAAAAGCGCGCTGCGCTGCGGCAAAGAAAGCCGCGCGGACGCGCGCACGCCGGCGCACATAGCACACGGTCAGGTCGATGACTCTGTAACTCTGGTCGATAGCGTCGTATCGGAGCGCGGCGGAAATGCGAGCCGCACAACTTCGGTCGCGCTGACAGCGTCAGAAATCATGCGGCGGATATCGAAGTGCGATTCCGCCGCTTCGACATCGGCGAGCCGCGCGCGTGTCTCAGGATGAGCCGGCACGAACAGCGTGCAGCAATCCTGGTCGGGAAGAATCGAAGTCTCGAAGGTGCCGAGCGCGCGCGCCTGTTCGATAATCTCGTTCTTGTCCATGCCGACCAACGGCCTGAGCATCTGAAGCGTCGTGGCGTTTTCGATCACGGCCATGTTCTCGAGCGTCTGCGACGCGACCTGACCGAGGCTTTCCCCGGTGACGAGCGCCGACGCGCCGACGCGCTCCGCCAGCGCGCTCGCGATACGCAGCATGAAGCGACGATAGAGCACCACGCGGAGCGGTCTCAGCGTGCGGGCGACGATCTCGCGTTGCAGGATGCCGAATGGCACCAGCATCAGCGCGGTCTGGCCCTCGTATCTAACCAGGTGCGTCGCGAGCTCGACGGCCTTCTCGCGGCTCGCCGATGAGACCAGGGGCTGGCCGTGGAAGTGAACGAAATCGAGCTTGAGCCCGCGCTTCATCATCCGATAGGCGGCGACCGGCGAATCGATCCCGCCCGAGAGAAGGCCGAGCGCCTTGCCCGTCGCACCGACCGGGAGCCCGCCCGCGCCGGCGATCTTGCCCGCGGAAACGTAGGCTGCGTCGCGCATCACTTCAATCGAGATCGTGAGATCGGGATTGTGCAGATCGACCTTGAGGCCGAGCGCATCGACTACCGCGGCGCCGACCTCGCGATCGATCTCGGGCGAGGTCATCGGAAAGGTTTTGTCCTCGCGGCGCGCGGTCACGCGAAATGATTCGGCAGGCAAGCCGCGCGCACGCGACACCGCTTCTTTTGAGATCGCCGCGATATCGCGCGCAGTAGGATAGGAGAGCGAAAAGTTCTGCAGCCCGAACACGAGCCGCGCGCGCTCGATGGCGATCGCGTCGGCCAGATCGTCCGGCAGCGGCACCATCAGGCGCGGCCCGACGCTCTGCATCCTGCCCAGACGATAGTCGGCGAAAACGTGCCGCAGGTTGGTCTTGAGCTGATTCACGAAGCGCCATTGATTGCGGCCTTTGAGCGCGATCTCGTGATATCTGCCGATCAAATAACGCATCGATTCGTTCGAAACGCGGAAAATTACCTCTGAGCGTATGGAACGGAGCAGCGAAAAACCAGCGACGTCCCCTTGCAAGCATCGGCCCGAGCGCGATTAGCTGGCACGGTGAGCGGTGACTTTACTCATCATATCGAGCGCCTGAGCCTCGCGCTGAAAGACGTCGAGCCGGCGCCGCGCGCGGCACTCGCAAACAATCGCAACGCCGCGGCCGTGCTGGTGCCGCTGTTCGAGCGCCGCGGCGAGATGCACGTCGTTTACATACGCCGCTCCGACCACGTCGAGAGTCATCGCGGCCAGGTCGCGTTTCCAGGCGGTCGCGTCGATCCGAGGGATCGCACTCTGCTCGACGCGGCGCTTCGCGAGGCGCACGAAGAGGTCGGCATCCCGCCGCGCGAAGTCCACGTGCTCGGTGGATTCTCGGCCGCGCAGACCACGACCACCGGAATCATCGTGGCGCCGTTCGTCGGGGTGATACCGGCGACGATTCCGCTCACGCCCGATCCTCACGAAGTCGCGGAGATCTTCGACGTTCCGCTCTCCGCCCTTCGCGATCGCGGCTATCGCGGCGACTACGAGTGGAATCAAAACGGCACGGTGCGCAGGTTCCCGGCGATACTTTACGGCGGGCAGACGATCTGGGGCCTTACGCTCCGCATCACGGAGCATCTGCTGGAAGTGCTCAAGGACTGACTGCACTTCGTCAGATCTGATCAGCTTGAAATTGCATTAATGATGTAATAATGTTCCGACATGCCCGCCAACCTGCCGATCGACGGCCGCGTCGCCCGCAGTCATCGTACGCGCGAGGCCGTGGTCGATGCTCTTCTTGACCTGATCAACGAGGGCGACCTCCAACCCACCGCGGCGCGAATCGCCGAGCGGGCCGGCGTGTCGCTGCGCCTCGTCTTCCATCATTTCAACGACCTCGAAACGATCTACGCTGCTGTCGCCAAGCGGCAGTTCGAACGCGTCGCGCCGCTGATGAAGCCCGCTATATCAGCGTCGATGCCGCTCGCGAGCCGAATCAGCGAGTTCGTCGCGCAGCGCGCCCGGACCTTGGAGTTCATCACCCCCGTGCGGCGTGCGGCGCTGCTGCGCGAGCCCTTCACTGCTTCACTGGCGAAGCGGCTCGCCGGCGCGCGCGGACTCGCTCGACGCCAAATCCAGAATGCATTCGAGGCCGAGCTCGCCGCCTGCGAGGGCGCCGAGCGTCGCGAACTTCTCCACGCGCTCGACCTCGCGCTCTCCTGGGACGCGTGGGACATGATGCGGCGGCAGCAGGGTCTCGGCGAAAGCGAAGCGCGCCGGGTAATGGAACGCGTCACGCGCGCCTTGCTCATCAAACGCAACTGACATTCTCCGCGGGAGGCCATCCACGATGGGCCGCAACATTCTTTTCATCACGACCGACCAGCAGCGCTTCGATTCGCTCGGATGCAACGGCGGCAAGATCGCGAAGACGCCGGTTATCGATGCTCTCGCTCGCGAAGGGATCAACTATCGCCGCGCGCACAACCAGAACACGGTCTGCATGCCCGCGCGCGCGAGCATGATCACGGGACAGTACGTCCGCACGCACGGCGTTTTCGCCAACGGCGTGCCGCTACCGCCCGACGCGCCGAGTGTCGCGCGATGGCTCCACGAGCGCGCGGGATACCGCACCGCGCTCCTCGGCAAGGCGCACTTCGAGCCGGCCTTCGACATGAATCAACGCTGGTTCGAGAATCAGATGGCGCGGCAGGACTCGACCGGGCCGTATCGCGGCTTCGAGCGGATGGAACTCGCGATGCATGCGCCGCTGAACGGCTGGCACTATTCGGTCTGGCTCGCGAAGAACTTTCCGAATGAGATCGCTGGCTTCGCCCCTCTGCTCAGCGCTCGTCCTGGCGGCGACACCGGCGCGCCCGAGGTCAAGTACAACCCGATCCCGCGCGAGCACTATCACACCGACTGGGTCGCCGAGCGCACGATTGCGTTCCTCGATTCGCTCGATCAGAACGAGAACTGGTTCGTCTGGATGAGCTTCCCCGACCCGCATCATCCGTGGGATCCGCCCGAGCGCGAGGCGCGGCG
>JASHQJ010000418.1 GCA_030037595.1 Candidatus Binataceae bacterium | reverse complement strand
AACGTCACCGGTATTGATGCCGACACGGCCCTGGAGCGGATTGCCACCCTCGGCTACGAGCCGGGTCGAGTAGCGCTGCAACTCAGCCTGCATCCTGAGGGCGGCGTGGAGCGCGCGTTGCGGGTGGTCCTCGTGCGCGAGCGGTGCGCCGAACAGCGCGAAGATGCCATCGCCGGTAGATTGCACGACGTAGCCATCGTATCGATGCACCGCATCGATCATCAGCTTGAGGGCAGGATCGATGATCGCGCGCGCTTCTTCGGGATCGAGGTCCTGCTCCAGTTCGGTGGAGCCCTTGATGTCGGCGAACAGCGCCGTGATGGTCTTGCGCTCGCCTTCGACCTTCTCGGAATCGTCCGAATCCGCGACTCGAATCGCGCCATCGCCCGGCTTCACCGTGGAAGTCGCAGCCGGAGAGGTCGTGACCGCCGTGCCGCATTCGCTGCAGAAGCGTTTGCCGGCGGGATTATCGGCGCCGACTTCGGACATAGGTTCGACAATGGCGCCCCGCAATCGCCGCAGAATTTCTTGCTCTCGGGATTTTCGGCCCCGCACCTCGAGCACCGCATCCGCGTGTCCCCCGCCACGAACGCCTCCAAATGGTCGCGATGTTAGTCGATGCGCTGGTTTAGGAGAATCGGCGTATTAGATGCGCGAATCGTCGAACTCGGTTAGCGCTTGAGGGGGGTGGTCGCCTGTGAAGCCACGTCCTTGGCTTTTGCTGTCGCACCGGCTACTAGGGCCGAAACCACGCTAATGATAATGGGATCCATCTCTTGCGCCCTCCCACCAATGACCACACGAAAGTGTGTTGAGACCGGATTCTCGTAATCTCCATCCTAGCACAGCACAGTCTCCCTCTATTGTCCTCGAATCAATGCAAACGGGCTCACCGATTCTCGTTGCGCCGCCAACCGCCGGCCCCCCATCGCGCGGCAGCCACGTCAACCGCTCGTTGTCTGGAGCGCCGAATTCCTTACCAATCTTCGTCTGTTTGTTGCGTTTGTCGTCTTCCCTCAGCTCGAGCATTACTTCTACCGCGGGCAGTATCTCGTGGATGCGGCAGCGGCAGCCTGGCACCGTACACGGCCGCCTGATCATCTCCTGCACTGCGCGCGTCACGGACTCCCTGGCCAGCGTCGCCCGAGCTCGCGCCGATAGATGTTCCGGAAAATCGAGAGACGAGACACCCCTGGTTACCGAGCGTCCTTTGCCGTTCCAAGTCACGCGATCCCCGCGACCCCAATGCCCGACGGATTGGAGGACTATTCCAAATTCGAGAGCCATGCTCGCTAATTTGTAATCCGGTAGAATGTAGTTTTGAATCGCGGTCTTGAACTCGTTGGGCTTAAGTGCTTTGAAGGTGATACTTAGTCCGATAGCGAAAAGAACTTTACATTCTCACGAACAGACGAGTGCCTTGGCCGCGAGTCGGGTTATCCTTCGATCTCTTCAACTATTTCTGAGCTCAAAATCGTTGCCACCGGGTTCGGATCTGCCTGGAAGCTAGCGAGGAGATCTCGTGCCTCTTGGTCCGTCGCTATTCCCGCCGAGATCTCACCAAATTGCTTCCAGCCGGAGGCCTCGATCACCACAATCAGCGTGCCCGTCGCCGTCCTGAATAGTCGTTCCTTAGCGCCATGTCGCTCGCGAATCTTCTTGAACTTTTTTCCGAGTTCCAAGCACTGCGCGAACTTTCCAGAAGCCGGTTGGATCGTGATCACTTGCGACACAGTTGCCATGGCTGCACCTCCGTTATCGTATGACCCCGGCCAAGCACTCGATGAGCGTCTTTATCCGCTTTGTTCAGGTTTAGCGCAACTGAATGTTTTTGATCGCCAAGAACTTTGCAGGTTTCAATCGGAGGCGAAGTATTTTTGCAGACCACAGGTGTCGAGAACTCCCGACGGAAAAGGGGCGCGGCTGTTGGAGATTTTTCGCGCGGAGATTCGTCAGCACATGCGAAGAGTGAGTTCGCCTCCTGTTCGGTAGGACTTCTTTGGTTAACCTTGAAGCCCCGTGTCGCGAGATTCCGTCCGACGAACTCAACTTCTTCCAACGGCAGCGGTTCGCGGGACCGCTTCAACTGTTGTGGTGAACACTGAATTGCATCGGCGGACGCAAGGCTTACGATGGGGAGAACGCTATCTGTCGACGCAGCTCCTGTTGCCATCACTTGACCGCTACTCGACCCGGTTCCAGATTTGGGTCTTGCCGAGAATCGAAACCCCGACGTATCCGCGCACCTTCATCGTCCTGGGATCCTGCATCGTCAGCTTGCACGAGTATGTCTTGCCGTCGTCGGGATTATAGATGGTGCCGCCGCTCCATACCTTTCCATCGCCGTCGGACAGGAAGCCGTTGAGCAGCGGCAGACCGAGCATCTTGCGGGATCGCAGGCTCGGATCGGGATTCTGGCTATCGATCTTGTCCTTGCCTTCCTTGTTGAGCGGCTCCTTGAGCCAGATGAGCGAACCGCACAATTTGCCTCCACAGTCTTCGATCTTCACATGGGAGAATCCGTTTTCCGTTGCCCAGACGCCGATCGGGCTGGCCGGTATATTCGCGGTTGCGTCGCCGGCACGCGCCTGCTGCATCACGAAGGCGAAGCAGAACAAGCTGATTAGGCTTGCGAGCGCCATCCGTATTGATGACATAGTAATTTTCTCCTGCTGTCAGATTAGCACGTCATTTGTCCCGGCGATCGCAATTACAGCTCGCACTTCATGACGACGCAACGCACTAAAAGTGTTGCGCCTTTGTCACCAAGTCCGCGGAGCTGGCACGAACGGCGCAAGTCTCGAATTATGAATCCTAACTCTTCCGACTCACTTCGACAGCGCGATTCCGGAACAAGAGAAGCGTGTGATAGCGCGGCAGCAAATCACCAAGGGGTTGCGGTGGATACTCGACCATCCTAGAACGGACTCTAACTGCAAATGCCGGTATCCCAATGTGCTGCCGAAGATCGATGCCTTGTGCTGGCTTTGGCAGCTGCGAGAACGGGATGGACGATGCGCTCCACGGAACCTATGAAACCAGTTGAAGTTGGAGAGTCAAAACGGAAATCTCAGTTTAATTCAAAGGGGCTCGCTTCATGGCTGAAATTGCTCATCGCTTTGTCACCACCAACGGCATCAAGATGCACTACGTCGAAGCTGGAGCGGGACCGCGCGTCTTGCTATGCCACGGCTTTCCCGAGTCGTGGTACTCGTGGCGGCATCAGATCCAGGCACTCGCCGAGGCTGGTTTTCACGCTATCGCGCCGGATATGCGCGGCTACGGTCAGACCGAACAACCCAAAGAAGTCGAGGCCTACGACATCTTTCAACTGACCGGCGATCTCGTCGGCCTGATCAATTCCCTCGGCGGTGAGCCGGTCGTGATCGTCGGGCACGACTGGGGTGCGTGGATCACTCAGGCAGCGGCGCTCTTCCGTCCCGATTTGTTCCGCGCGGTCGGGCTGCTGAGCGTGCCTTTCCTACCACGCTTATCGATCAGTCCGAGCGCGTGGGAGCAGCAGAAGTATCCGGGCAAGATCTTCTATCAGCAGATTTTGCGATCACCTGGATCAGAAAAGATCTTCGACGCCGACGTGTACGG
>JASHQJ010000040.1 GCA_030037595.1 Candidatus Binataceae bacterium | reverse complement strand
CGCGGGCGAAGAGCCACGGCGCGCTCTCGGTGACGGAGAAGCGGCCGATGGTGACGAACAGTCCCGGCACGAACGCGGTCGCATACATCCAGCGCCAGGCCCCCGCCTCGTGCATGTTGCTCAGCACGATGTAGCCGATCACGGTGCCGGTCAGCGCGCCCACCGCCTGGCATCCGAAGGCGGCCAGCACCAGCCGGCCGCGGAGCCGGCTCGGCGTGCTCTCGGAGATGATGAGATGCGCGGTCGGATAATCGCATCCGAGCGCGACGCCGATCCCAAACAGATAAATGACGAGCAGCGTGTAGTTCGGACTGAAGACCAGCTGCGCGAGGAAGACCATGAAGATGAACATCTCGACCACAAACATCCGCTTGCGGCCGAAATAGTCGGAGAGGCTGCCGAGGCCCGCCGCGCCGACGAGGATACCGAACAGGCTCGCCGCGCCGACGATGCCGTGCCGCGCGGGATCCAGCTTGAATTCCTCGGCCATCAGCGGCATCGCAACGCCCGTCATGAACACGACGAAACCCTCGAAGAACTTGCCCGCCGCGGCCAGCGTCCAGATCCGCCACTGCATCGCGGTCATCGGTGCCGAGGGGAGCATGGTGCCGTCGGGCCACACGGGAGTTTCGTCGATGTACTGCTGGACTGAGCGCGGATAGACGGACCGCGGATCAGGTTCGGCGACGCGATCTTCGGGCAGGGCTCTACTTATCGCCATCAGGCTGAGGCCTCGTGGCGACGAGCTTAATAACGGCGAGTTTCGCCCGTGCTGCCGATACGTGCCGTCTGCGTTAAGGCAGCGTTGGTTATCAGAGTGTGATGCTCGCGACAGTCGCTTCAGCGGCCGCCGCCACCGGGCGCGGGCGACTCAGCCGCCGCAGCGGCGCTCGCGCCCTGCCTCGCGGGCTTCGGCATGTGGATATATAGATCCTCCGGCGCGGGACGTTTGTCGGTATGCATTTTCGGCGGGCGCATCGCGTACTTCACTTCCTTGAAGTGCTCGTTGTACTGACGCTCGGGGTTGTACACGCTGTTGAACTTCCAGAGCATCTTGAGGAAGTTGGTCTGCCCCTTGAGCGCGAGCTTGCCCGCAATCGTGGCGACTTCCTTCAGCGCCGCGAATCCGAGGTGCTTCTTGTTGAGCACGTCCTGCGTCTTCACGAGCTGCTGATAGAATTCGTTGAGCGGCAGCGTCGTCGGCAGCACGGCGTGCTGGATATCGAACAGCCGGTAGTCGAGCGTCGTCAGCTGGCGCGATTCGGTGAACCAGAGCTCGGTTCCGGGATACGGCGTCGCAACCGTGAGATGCACGATCTCCGGGATACTGATGGCCCATTCGCGGATGATCTCGAAGCGGCGCGCGTCCCACGACGGATCGGCGATCAGGTTGATCGCGACAGTGAGGCCGATATCGCGCGCGACCTCGAGCGCCTTGTTGTTCACGCCCATCGACGAGCGCTTGCGATGCAGCTTCAGGCCCTCTTCGTCGATCGCTTCGAGGCCGAGGAACATGTACTCGAGGCCGAGCTTGCGCCAATAGCGGAAAACCTCGGGATTGCGGCACAGCACGTCGGAGCGCGTCTCGAGGTAGTAGCGTTTCTTGATGCGCCGCTTCTCGATTTCCTTGCCGATCGCGAAACCGTGCTCCGGATGGATGAAGGCGACGTCATCGACGATGAAGACGCCTGACTCCTTGATCGACGCCATGTCCTCCGCCGCAGCTTCGGCGGTCGATTTGCGATAGCTGCGGCCGTAGAACGTCCACGCGCTGCAGAACGAGCAATCCCACGGGCATCCGCGGGTGAACTCGATCGACGCGGCGGGATCGAGCACGCCGATGAAATACTTGTTGCGGCGGCGGCCCAAATCCCGCGCCGGGAAGTACTTGTCCAGGTCGTCCAGCATTATCGGCGCGGGACCGACGCCGCGCGTCGTCACCGCTCCGGGCACCTTCGCAATCGAATCGGTGCCTGCGGCCTCCAGCAACATCACGGCCGCAGTCTCGCCCTCGCCGCGCAGCACGCAATCGATCGCGCCCTGCGCGTGCTCTAGCAATTCGTCAGCGACGAACGATCCGCTATGCCCGCCGCTGAAAACGAAGCATTGGGGATAGAGGCGCTTGATCTCCTTGGCGAGGTCGATCACTTCGGGAACGTTGGCGAGGTAGTTGAGCGAGAAGCCGATGGCCTGCGGCGTGAAACTGTTCAGCTCGGCGAAAAGGTCGGGATGCCTGAAAATCTGGAGATCTATTATGCGGACCTCGTGGCCAGCGGCACGCACCGCCGCCGCCACGCGCTCCATCCCGAGCGGTTCCAGCCGCAGGTAGATTTCGCTGTACATGAGTGGGCTCGGATGGACGAAGAGAACGCGCATGATATCCCCCGCTCAAAGTCCGCGCCGCTCGGGCGTCATCAAGATTCGCATGATGGGCGGCGGCTGACCAATCGGCCAGTCCCAACTATCGTAACTCTCATGTAATGCGAATAAAAGACGGCGTATCAAAATTAAATGCCCGCGTTTCCAGCATTATCTTCAACGCTGCTAAGATCGGCGCATGGCGATCAGCAAAGGCCAGCGAGAGAGTTCCGGCGATTTCACGCTCGTGATAATCCTGCTCTTCGCGCTGATCGACGCGATCCTGATCGCGCATCTCCACGCGCGCTTCATCCTCGATCACGGCTACGATCTCCGCCCACCTCATCCCGCAGTCGCGAAGCCCGCGCCGCAGTAACCGAATCGCCCAGCGATAGTGTAATACCCTTGACAAGCTCCGGCAGCCGCCGGAGTTTGTGATCGAAGTTCCTTACATAACGAGCGTGCGTTTGGCGCGGACCGCATAGCCGCCCGAATCGGAGTAATCATGAACTACACGAAACTCGGCAGGACTGGTGTGACTGTCTCACGCATCTGCCTCGGATGCATGAGCTACGGCGATAAGAAGTGGCGCGACTGGGTGCTCACGATGGACGAAGCGCGCGAGCACTTCGCCGCATCGCTCGAAGCGGGAATCAACTTCTTCGATACAGCCAATGTTTACTCCGTCGGCGTGAGCGAAGAGATCACCGGGCGATGGCTCGGCGAGATGGCAAAGCGCGACGAGATCGTGATCGCGACCAAGGTGCACGGCCAGATGAGCTCCGGCCTCAACCGCGCCGGCCTCTCGCGCAAGAACATCCTGGAGGCCTGCGACGCTTCGCTCAAGAGGTTGAAGACCGATTTCATCGACCTCTACCAGATTCATCGTTTCGACTTCACCACTCCGCTCGAAGAAACGCTCGAGGCACTCGACTCGCTCGTGCGCGCGGGCAAGGTGCGCTACCTCGGCGCGAGCTCGATGGCGGCGTGGCAATTCGCCAAGGCGCTACATCTGCAGAAAGAATACGGATGGCATCGCTTCATCTCGATGCAGAATCACTACAACCTCGTTTATCGCGAAGAAGAGCGCGAAATGAATCCCCTCTGCATCGACGAGGGCGTCGGGCTCATCCCGTGGAGTCCGCTCGCGCGCGGCTTCCTCGCGGGCAATCGCGAGAAG
>JASHQJ010000417.1 GCA_030037595.1 Candidatus Binataceae bacterium | reverse complement strand
ACATCAGACCGGGCACTATTCCCTGGTCGCGGCGGTAGCGATTCAGTGCGTACTCGGATTTTTGCAGTTGCTCCTTCAAATCGACGAGCTTGTTCTGCAAGAACTTCTGCGCTTCTTCGTTGGCCTGGCTGTGGAGCTCGATTCCCTGGCGGATATAGGCGTGAGCGTGCGTGTTCGCGAGCTCGGCCGAGAGTTTGGGGTCGGGCGTGGTGAAAGCGACGCGCACGAGATCGGTATCAGGGACGGGACGAATCGAGAGGCCGCCTAGATAGGCGCCGACCGCGGCCGGGTTGACGCCCGACGCGTTCGCCTGAAATTTCGGTTTCGGGGGCGCCGGCGCTTCTGCCTCGGAGAGCCCGAGCGACTTCTTCAGCCAGTCAAGCGCCGACTTGCTCCATGATTCGCCGCCTCCGCTCGGCAGCACGCCTTCATCGGGCAGCAGATCCTTCTCGAGCCCGCCCGATCTGATCGCCTCTTCAGCGAGGCTCCGACTTCTTAGGATTTCATACTGCGTGGCATTGAAGTTTTCGTAGTACTCGTACTGGTCCACGCTTGGACTATCGCCGGTCTGCGACTGGCTGCCGAGGATCTGCGGCGTGCCCGGTTTGATCAGGATCGTCGCTTCGGCCGTGTACATCGGGGTCTGCATCAGCTCGTGCAGCGTGGTCAGCACGACGGCACTCGCGACGATCGCGGCGATCAGCCCGAGATGCTTTCGGATGGTGCGCCAGTATTGCTGGAAATCGATCCGGCTTTCGTCCTCTTCGAGGAAGTTATGCTGGTAGTCGCCGCCCTCGCGCAGTTCCTCGAGCGGCGTCGTGCGTCGGATGAAATACGGAGATGGTTGATTTTGCTGATTCATGCGATCGGCTTTGCCTCAATACACCGGCATCGGCACCGCGAGCTTGGTCAGGATGTTGTAAACGACGTACGGACCGATCCTCGCTTTCGAATACGGCACGTCGATAACGTCGTTGCCGTGCACGGGGATGTCCGGGTCCTCGCCCTTCGCGATCCGGGTGAGATTGATTGGAATCGACACCTTGTTACCGTTGCCGACGCTCCGGATCAGCACCGCGCTGGTCGGATCGGCCGCGTACATCGCCCCGCCCGCCGAGCCCACCGCGCCCAGCACGGTGAGGCCCGAACCAACCTGGAAGAAGCCCGGCTTGTAAACCCGTCCGGTGACCATCACGTTGCCTCCCCCCGGCACCACGATCACGTCGCCAGGCTCGACCGGCAGGTTGATAAAGTGCTTGCTGCCGGTATAGGCGTTCGCGCGAATCGGCACGATCACTGCCGGACCGTTGCTCGCGACGTGCTCGAGCGCGGAGACGGTCACAACCCCGGTCGGGGGATCGGCTTCGTCTATCGAGTTGGGCGCCTTGGGCGCCTGATTTGGTCCGACGGGCTGATTGATCTTTTCCTTCGAGGGCGAGGAGTCCTGGGCCAGCTGCTCGGCGAGTTCCTGCATGTGCGCGGAGCTGCCGGGCACCCCGGGCAGCATCACCAGTTCGTCGGCCGCCTCAGGCGTGGTTCCGCCCGCCGCGGTCAAAACGTCGAGAATCGTTTCCTGCGTGCCGGTCAGAGTGATCAATCCCGGCTGACGAACGCATCCGACAACGGCGACCTGGCGGCTATGATACTCCTTGACGAATACATCCACCTGCGGGTCGTACATGTACTTGGTCAGCGCCTGCTTGATCGAATCGCGGAGCTGCGCCTCGGTCAGCCCTCCCGCCTGGATCGTGCCCACCAGCGGCAGATCGATTCGTCCCCTGGCGCCGACGCGCACGGTCTGCTCGTGCAGATCGTCCACGCCGGGGACCGATACCTGGATCACATCGCCCGAGCCGATCGGATAGTCGACGGTCTGATCGTCGATGGCAGTGCGCTTGGCCCATAGGGCGGAGAGCCGCATCTGATTTTGATCGGAGCTTGCCGCGCTCGGAACCGAGGGGTTGGCTGACGTCACCTGCCCTGTGGTGACGGGTTCTGGCGGCACAACCGTGCTGCATGATCCGATTGCGAGTGCTGCGACGATAGAGAGCAGCGCCCGGGGCATCGAGCCACGACGCGATCGAGAAAGAGATGAATTCATGGTGGTACTGATTGCCGTCTCCTGACGCGGCAATTGGATTACTTTTCTGCGGCGCTTACAGGAATTGCGTCGCGAATCTCGCTCGTTCGTCCGGTGCGTGATTCACTCAATCAGCGCGGTGATGCGCCCTTGTTCGCCGTGGGATTTGCCGCCGCACCGGCAGAGTTGCCGCCCAGATTCGCCGTCACGCCGCGCGTCGCAACCGCGACCGGCGGCGCGTTGGGTGCGAAGCCCCAATCGATCGTGAGGCCGCTCTCACCCACATAGGCGACGCCGGATTGCGATCGCACGTAAATCGCATAAGTACCCGGCTTCACATTATCGATTCGATAATTCCCGGCGTTATCGGAGTAGAGTTCCGAAACGAGCTTGCCGCTTTTCAGTTCGCGCAATTGCACGCGCTCGTCGGCGGCGGGCTGCCCGTCGATATTCAGGATCCGGCCGACGATTTCGGCGGCGTGTGCTGCATGACATGGAGGCAGCGCGATGACGAGCGACAGAACGACTAGCGCGTTACGCATTGTGGGGACGAATCTGCGGAGCCCCCGCTGCCGATGCGGCGGCTCCTTCGTCAACCTCGATCAGCGAAAACGAGAATTGGCGCAGGCTGACCTTGTGAAGCGTGGCGAAGCTTTGCAGGCCGGCCAGCCTTGCAGGCGCGAGACGCTCCTGCGCAACGAGTATTTCGTCGAACCTGGCACGCGCGAAAATCTCGTCCAACTCGTCAAGCGAGCCCAGCACCGGGTAGCCGTGGAACAGCTTTCCGCGCTTGAAATCGTCATCGTCAACCAGTCCGAGCAGCTCGGTTCCCGCCGGAGCGTGGGCGAACAAGTGCTGCACAGCAGCCTCGCCGCGCGCGTCGGCACCGACGATCACCACTCGCTGAGCGGCCGAAGTGAGACTCCGCGCGAGGCGCATCAGCACGTCGAACGACCAGCGCGCCGCGACCAGCATGTTGAACAAAAGCACGGCAAATACGAGGCACGAGCCGCGCGGGATTACGAAAGCAGTCAGCATCGACGCTGCGCCCGCCATGACCGCCGCTATCGCCGATGCGGCCGCGAAACGAATCGCTTCGCTCACCGCCGAAGTCTGAGCCGGCATGCGGTGTACGCCGACCACGGCCATGGCAAGCCAGGTCGAAATCAATACGCCTGGCAGTGCCGTTATCATGCGGAGCACGAGACCTTCGGGGACGACAAAATCGAATCGGATGAGGAGCGCGCCGAAGTACGCGGCGCTCGCCAGCGACAACTCAAGTGCCACGGCGGCAGCTTGGCGCTTGGCTCCGCCGCCGAAAAAGGACTCTGCGAAGCCGGCGCGAACGGCCCGCGAGCCACGTGGCCGCGCATCGAAGGCTGGATCCATCAGGAACGCCACTGGCAGCGCGAACGTGATCGCAACGAATGGCAGCATCAGCACCGCCTCGTGCTCAGGGACAAACGTGAGCATCACGGCACACGCCGCCGCGAGCGCTTGCACAATCAACATCGCGGCGAGACTTTCGGCGCGCGAAAGACCGAGGCGCGCGAGACGATGAAAAGCATGGTCCATCTGCCCGGCTGCGCCGATACTCTGACGCGTCATCGCGACTGTCGCCGCGTCAACCAGCGGCACCATCATCAGTAGCATCGGAATCGCGGCGCGCGACGCCCAAGTCGCGTGCGGCCCGCGGCTCGCGTGGATCGACAGCAGGCCCAACACCACCCCAATCGCGAGTGCACCCGAATCGCCAAACCGAATCGTGAGCCGCGAGTCCTTGCGCGCGACGAACCCGGCCAGCGCCCCGGCCATCGAGAAGCCCGCGACCGCGGTCAGGTGATGCTCCCGCATCAGGGCAATCGCCGCGATCGCTACCGATGCGATCAGCCCCACGCCCGCTACGAGTCCGCTCAGTTCATCCAGAAGCACGAACGAGTTGGCAATAACGAACAGCCAAACGGTGATAAGGGCGAGGTTCGCAACTGGCCACGGCAGGAACTTGAACTCCGGACCGAGCAGGACGAACGCGCCGATCGCGGCGAATTGCAACGCTAAGCGAGGCCATCCGCGCAGTTTTGCAAAGCTACCCGCGAGTCCGATCGCGAACATCGCGGCTGCCAGCGTCAGCTCCCATCTTACGTCGGCGCTCGAGGCAGTCGTGCGGCCAAAGAGCAGGACCGCTCCGATGAAAGCGACGATCGCAGATATCGAGCTGATGCTCGTGGCGGAGGGCTCGTCACTCTGAAGGCGATCAGCGCGACCGAAGCGGCGCCGCATTTCGCTCGCGCAGAAGAATGTGATCGTAGCTGCGAGCGCAAACCCGAGGACTAGCTGGAGAGAAAAAGTCATGGTAACGGCACGTGGACTATGCACCGAATCAAGCGCATCGCCTCGCGAGGCTAATGCACCATTTATATGGGCAAGCGTCCGCCGTCCCGTCGAAGCGTAAACTTGCTTCCGGGCGCCCGTATGGGTGAACAATGCAAATCACGGCTCTGAGTGCGTCGTCTCCGTTCGTCTGTTCCGCAAGTGCTGCAATTGTGGTTTTTCTGATGCGGACAA
>JASHQJ010000416.1 GCA_030037595.1 Candidatus Binataceae bacterium | reverse complement strand
CGTCATCGAAAACGACAATCAAGTCGAACTGCGTCATCCAAATTCAGATGATCTGATCTCGACTCAGCGCCTCAATCTCTTCGTTGCTCATTCCGAGCAGTTCACAGTAGACACGTTCGTTGTCATGACCAAGTTTGGGTGCACCCCGCCAGACCTTGCCCGGGGTCTCCGAGAACTTCGGCACTATTCCGATCCCTTTTACTCGCCCGGCTTGTAAATCATCCCACTCTATGTTCATACCGCGCGCGCGGTAGTGGGGGTCCTGGGCCATATCTTTCGCACTCATCATTGAAGAGCATGGAACCTGTGCAGCGTTCAGAATACCAACCACTTCCGCAGTCGTGCGCTCTGCAACCCAGCCACGAAGAATAGCGTCCAGTTCGATGCCCTCAATTGACTCAAGTTGGGTCTTTGCCGTTTGCCATTTGGGATCGTCCGGGTTCAGGCCAATCACGCTCAATAGTCGTATGTAGGGTTCGGCGCCGGCGCAGATCATCACAAAGCCGTCTTTAGTCTCGAAGCTGTCCAGTGGCTGCATCCCCGATCCTCGATTCCCCAAGCGCTCGCGAACCAGGCCTTTTTGGAAGTATTCGATCATTGTGCCGCCCAGCGTGCGATGGATCGCCTCGTACTGAGCCAGATCGATGGCTTGTCCGCGCCCGTGGGTCATCGCGTATCTGAGCCCCGCCAGCGAGGACCACAACGCGAACAGTGCAGTAATGTAATCGCCCGTCCACGGCACGGCTCGAGTCGGCGGATTTTCCGGGAAACCAGTTTGATACATCATTCCGCCGAAGGCCTGCGCGATCGCGTCGTACGACGCGCGCCGGACGTAATTGGGATGGCCATGTTGCCCGTAACCTGAAACGTGCGTGATCACAAGCTTCGGATTCTTTTTCCAGATCTCTTCGTCAGAAAGACCCCATTTCCCATAACTTCCCGGCTTCGAGCTCTCCATCCAGATATCGCAAGACGGAATCAGTCCGAGAAAGATCTCGCGCCCACGCGGCTTCGCGAGATCTAAGGTTACGCAGAATACGTTGCGGCGCTCCTGGATCCAATTGGTAGCGATCGGAGGTCCATCGTCAAGTGATTCGAGTCGGATGCCTAGCGAACGCCAGGTGTCACCCTGCCCGGGCCGCTCAATCTGGATGATCTCTGCGCCCATTTCAGCGGCCAATTCGGCGGCGAAGGGCTGCGCTATGAGTGTACCGCTAGAAAGTATGCGAACGCCCTGGAGCGGCCCAAACGGTTCAGGGATGAGGGATCTGCCAGCCATTCTCTTGACTCCTCGGATTAGTGACCCGGTTCAATTGTTCCTCTCAAGTCCTGCGCTGCTCGCGACCTTCACTCTATACTTTTCGAGAAGAGAGACAGCCGATCTTAATGCGCAGCGAAATTTTTACCAACGCATTCGGGCAACAGTTTCTTGTCAAGCACGAAACCCCACAAAAGGTGACGATCGATAGCCTCTTCTCGAAATCGCTAACGCTCTGCCGCGTCCAAATCTCGACGAGTCGCGCCTCGCACCCCCATTTGGTCATCCTAGCGACGTCCGTGGCGTGCAATGTCTGTCTCGCTCTCGTAGTTGCCTTAGCCACATCGACATATCGATTTCGGGCAGCACCTCATGATACCGGCACTTGCATTCAGCATTCGTACAAGGATGGTCGAGTATCCAGCGCAACCCGTAGTGACTTGCTCTTGGGTGATCATCCGGCTTTCTTGTTCCGGAAATTGGGCAGTGTCGAAGTGAGGCGGAAGTGTACCGCGAAGTAGTGGTTTCAAATTATGGCATCGTCTGCCTATTGACGCTGGTCGACTTGGTTGTGGATACTCCAAACCGATGGCCGCGCCTCGAACGAGCTGGTTGCTTGCCGCTCTTATTGCCGTCGGAACCGCGTTGGCGGTGCCGTTACCTCGTGTTTGGCGCGTCGCCGAACCTTGCGCGATCGTTTATCTCAATGAGGCCGACTGCGAGACAGAGGCACCTGCCGAGCGCATCCACCTGGCACCCGAGTTCGCCCCTCCCACGGAGGGTCTTCGCTACGAACCTCGCGTGAGCAGTCGGCGCTTCTGGTCTGTCAGCTATCGACGCCCGCCACCGTTCCCTTCTCTAACATAACCGCATCTCGACCGACTTGATTTCTCTCAGAGAAGGAGGGCGCCATGCGCCGATTCTTGCGATCTTTATTTTCAGGTTCAACTTCAACCGAAAAGTCCCAGATCGATCTAAAGTCCCAGGTCGATCTAATCAACTATCGCCGCGCGGAGCTGGCAAAACTGGATGACCACGAGTTGAAGGCCAGTGCCCGACGAGCCGGAACTCTGTTGGAACTCATTGCAGTAACTGCTGTCGTTGCTACGAGGCTGCTAGGACTTGGAATGTTTGACGTTCAGCTGCAGGGTGCGCTGGCTCTGGCCAGCGGAAAAATTGCCGAAATGCAGACCGGCGAAGGCAAGACCCTCGCCGCAGTCCCCGCGATCGCGTGGTATGCGAAGCAGCGACAGGGTGTGCATGTGATGACCGTAAACGACTATCTGGCACGCAGGGATGCCAGATGGATGCGCGGTATTTACGAGTTCCTCGGGCTGTCGGTCGGATGTATTCAGCAGGACATGGCTAAGGAAGAACGCCAGCGTGCTTACCAATGCGATGTCACCTACGCCACCGCTAACGAGGTCGGCTTCGACTACCTTCGTGATCAACTTGCCTTGTTTCCTTCCGACCAGGTGCACCGCCCTTTTGCGGCAGCTGTGATCGATGAAGCCGACTCGTTGTTGATCGACGAGGCCCGCGTCCCTCTGGTAATCGCAGGTGGCGAGTCAGCTCAAGACTCTCTGCCCAACATGGTTGATCGCTTGATACGGACCTTTCGGCAATCCCATCACTACACCGTCGACGAATACGGGCGAAACGTTGCGCTCACCGAAGCTGGCATTCAGGCGGTGGAGTCCGCATTTGCCTGCGACAATCTTTTTGTCGAGGACAATCTTGCCCTGCTGACGGCGGTTCAGGACTCGCTGCACGCGCACGCTTTGCTTCGCCGCGGTATCGATTACCTGGTGAAAGACGGAGTCGTGGAGTCCGTCGACGAGTTCAAAGGACGCATTGTGCCGGACAGGCGATGGCCGGCGGGTTTGCATACAGCCGTCGAAGCCAAAGAAGGCGTCGCACTCAAGCCGCAAGGAACAATTCTCGGGTCAATCACTCTGCAGAGACTAATCGCGCTTTATCCCAAGGTGTGCGGCATGACCGGCACGGCCGCGACGCAGGCTGAAGAGTTTCGTGCGATTTACGGACTCGAGGTGGAAGTCATACCTACAAATCGACCGATAGTCCGCATCGACCATGCCGATGTCCTTTTCCGCACCAAGCGCGAGAAGGAACTGGCTGTGATCGAAGAAATCCGGCGCGCACATCGCACTGGCCAGCCGGTTCTGATTGGCACGGCGAGCGTTGCGGAGTCCGAACGGCTTAGTGCGTATGCGGCAAACATTCCACATCGCGTCCTGAATGCGGACAACGAAGAAGCCGAAGCCGAGATCATTGCACGGGCGGGTGAAGCGGGCGCTGTAACCATCTCTACGAACATGGCCGGACGCGGCACAGACATCCGGCTCGGCGAAGGAGTAGCAGCACTCGGTGGCTTGTACGTGATCGGTACCAACAAGCACGAAAGCCGCCGCATCGACAATCAACTGCGCGGCCGTGCGGGGCGACAAGGTGATCCGGGCGTTTCCAGATTCTTTGTTTCACTTGAAGACGACCTAGTGATCAAGTACGGCACGAGTGACTCCAATTCGCCTCCGGACCCTGACCATATCCAGCGGGTGGCTGAAGGCCAGAATCTCGACGCTCGGCGTTTGCTCCACCAGTACAGTGGCGAGATCGAGGCTCAGCGAAAGGCGGTTCACAACTGTCGCCAGGACCTTCTCAGCGGCGCCATTCAGTGTTCGTCGGAACTCGAGAGGTTGGTATCGCTGACCACGATCGATGAGCTCTGGGCGCAGCACCTAGCGACGCTTGCCGAGATTCGCGAGGGAGTCGTTTGGATATCATGGGCTGGCGGCAATCCGTATATCGTATACCTGAAGAGTGCTGTTAAGCTTTTCGGAAGACTTGAGGAACGAATAGCGGAGGAAATTCCCAGGCGTCTGGCCGAAGTCCGCGCCACCGGCATCGACCCTACTCAACGGAGCGCCACCTGGACCTTCCTCACGACGGACCAGCTCTTTGACAGTCCTGACGTGCGTTTCGTAAAGGGTCTGGCACGCATAATGGCGCGCAGACGCTCACGTCGGAAAGGCCTTACCTGAAAGGTATCTTTCATCGGGATTGCGCTCTGTATAACAAGCGTGAGCTATCCGCCGAAGGAACTAAACACCTACCGAGGCTGCGCGATGCGCCGCTCAATGTCTGGCAAGGAGCGAAGAGCATGGGTTTTAACCTCAACGAACTGTCAACTATCGACGCCGTGGCGCAGGCGGAACTCGTGCACCGACGCGAACTCACCCCGCTCGAGTTGGTCGACGCCGCCATCGCTCGAATCGAAAGACTCAATCCGACAATCAACGCGGTAATCACCCAGCTTTTCGAAGAAGCCCGCGCGGCCGCGGTCTCGCCCGAGTTGCCTGACGGGCCGTTTCGCGGTGTGCCGTTCCTCCTCAAAGACATCGGCGTGATGCAGAAGGGGCAGCCCTACTACGCAGGCAATCGGGCGCTTCGGGACGCCGGCTTTCGTTCGCCGGTCGACACACCGCTGGGGGCCAGGTTTCGCGCGGCCGGGTTCATCACACTAGGCAAGACCAACCTCCCGGAATTTGGCATGCAGTCCACGACGCAGCCGCTCGCCTTTGGCCCGACGCACAATCCCTGGGCACTGGATCGATCGACCAGTGGCTCCTCGGGCGGCTCTTGTGCAGCGGTGGCGGCCGGGATGGTTCCGATTGCTCATGCAAATGACGGCGGTGGTTCGATCCGGCTGCCCGCTGCATGGTGCGGACTGGTGGGATTGAAGCCGTCGCGTGGCCGCGTGTCCGACCCGCTCGACACCCTCAATCTGACGGAGCTCGCGGTCAGTCGTACGGTCCGCGATGTCGCAGCAGTACTAGACGCTGTTCGTGGCTCCGAACCTGGCGATCTGTTTGTCGCGCCGCCGCCGGCGAGAAGCTACCAAGCCGAAATTGGAGCGGACCCGGGGAAGCTGCGCATCGGAGTGTTGACCCGGACCTCGTTTTGGGAAATTCACCCTGAGTGTCTGGCGGCGACGACGGGAGCGGCGAAGCTGCTGGAATCACTCGGCCATGCAATCGAGGATTCCTATCCTGAAGCCCTCTTCGACGACCCCGGCCTCGGGGGCCCCAAAAACTTTGCCTTGAACCGCGACGGGGTCACGACCATTCGAGTCCTGGGCGAGATCCTGGGTCGCCCCGCCACGCGCGACGATGTCGAACCCTATCTGTGGTTAGCAACCGAGCAGCCATCGGCAACTGCCGACGAATATATCGTAGCCCAACAATGGCTGCTTCGGTGGCGTAGACGAGTGGTGCAGTGGTGGTCGGCGGGCTTCGATCTGTTGTTGACACCGACCGTGTGGGAACCGCCCGCGACACTCGAGTCGATGGCAGCGCTGGAAGGCAAACTCGTGAAGCTGTTCGCCAAGGTTATGCGGCACGCTTTTTTCACCAGCCCCTTCAACATCACGGGGCAGCCGGCGATCTCGTTGCCGCTGCACTGGACGCCGGAAGGATTGCCAGTTGGAGTCCAGCTCGTAGCTGCGATGGGCCGCGAAGACCTGCTGATCCGGGTTGCATCGCAGATCGAGCAGGCTCAGCCGTGGATCCGTCGGTTGCCGCCGAATCATGCATGACCTGGTAGCAATTATCTATGCATAAGACTTATTTTGCGATGTTCACCGTGGGCTTCACTTTCAGACGAACAGGCGTCGATCAAACCGGTGTGCTACGAATCCGAGTGGCACGGTGGAGATAGTAACGATGGACGAACTGGGGATTTTCGAGACGATCTATTCGTGTCGATCGCTGCGACGCTTTAAGCAGGATCCCGTTCCCGATGAGGTCTTGGCGAGGGTTCTCGGAGCGGCGATCCAGGCGCCATGCGGTGGCAACGAGCAGAATTGGCTCTTCGTTGTCGTCAGGAACGACGAGCAACGTCGAAAGCTGGGCGACATCTATCGGAGGGCGGGCGCTGTACTGGCTTCCTGGTACGAGCAAGCCGACAAACCGGCACACATGAGTAAAGGAGAGTATCGCAGGTTTCTCACCGCGGGTCTCTATCTGCACCAACATCTTGCAGACGCTCCGGTGCTTATCGTTGCGTGCCTTCGT
>JASHQJ010000415.1 GCA_030037595.1 Candidatus Binataceae bacterium | reverse complement strand
ATCGATTGGGTTGACTATTACCGGCTCGAGAAGGGTATCAAGCTAATTCCGCTTCCCATGGCTCACGAGCCGCGCATCCACGCGGCTTGGGCATCGAGCGTGTCTTATCACACCTACGCGTGGCTCAAGGCGCATCAGCACGACTTTGACATCATCCACTTCCCCGAATGCCAGGGCCTCGGATTCTATAGCCTGCTGGCGAAGCGGCAGGGACTCGCCTTCAACGACGCGACATTCGTCGTGAGCACGCACGGACCGACGTTCTGGGTAAAGGAAGGCAGCCAGGATTACATCCGCAATCTCGGCGAGCTCGAGATCGACTACATGGAGCGCACGAGCGTGGCTGCGGCCGACTATGTCGTCAGCCCGAGCCAGTTCCTGCTCGGCTGGATGCAGCAAAACGGCTGGGAGCTGCCCGAGCACACTTACGTCGCGCCGTACGTTCTGCCCCAGGGATTGCTCTCGGAGAATCCCTCGCCACGCAATTCGAAAACCAAGGTAAAAGAGATCGTTTTCTTCGGCCGGCTCGAGATCAGAAAGGGGCTGAAGCTCTTCTGCGACGCGCTCGATGAATTGAGCGCAGAGAACAGGGACCCGCAGTTCCAGGTCACCTTCCTCGGCAAAGAGACGCAGCTCTACGGCCGCTCGAGCATCGGCTATATCAGCGATCGCTCGAAGCCATGGACGTTCGGATGGAAGATCGTCGGCAACAAGAACCAGGCCGACGCCATCGACTACTTGCGAGGCGCTGGGCGTCTCGCTGTCATCTCGTCACTCGCCGACAACTTCCCCAACACGGTGCTCGAGTGCGTCGGAGCGGGCGTTCCGCTGCTCGCGAGCAACGTCGGCGGGATTCCCGAGATAATAGACTCAGCCGATCGCGAGAACGTATGCTGCGAGCCCCGCCCGGACGTCCTGGCCGAGCGGCTGCGTAAAGTACTCGCAGATGGCGCGCATTCGGCGCGTCCGTCGGCATCCTTCTCGGACACCGAGAGGCGGTGGGTTGACTGGCACACCACGCTTCCACGTCGCGCGAAGAGCGATCGATCAGCGCGTCAGGAACGCAAGAACGGCCGCGAATCGATCTTTCCATTGGTCAGCGTGTGTTTCGCCTATAACGTCGGCGGCAAGGGCGCCGATACGACGCTCGCGTCGCTCAAGAACCAGGACTATCCGCATCTGGAAATCATTCTCGCCGAATGCGGAAGCGATGGGACGACGCCGTCGCAGTTGAAGTCGGTCGATGGATTCAAGGATCGCGAGGTGAAGCGCATCTACCGCCGCGGCTTCGAGATCGGCGCCGCGAGAAATGAGGCCGCGCGTGAAGCGAAGGGCGAGTATCTCTTCTTCGTTGACGATCACTCGCTGCTGCTCGCGCCCAACGCGATCTCGGTCTTCGTGCAGGTCGCGCAGCGCGTCGATGCTGATATCCTGACTTCCGCGATCAGTTTTTTCCTCGGCTCATCGATCGGCGCGTCCGAGAATCGTCTCGAGCACTCGCGCCGCCCGTTCCTCGGCGGCGATGCCGCCACCGGTGCGTTCGTAAACAATTTCGGCAGCACCAACGCGCTCGTGCGGCACGATGCCTTCGAGAGCATCGGCGGCTTCAGTGACGAAGCTGCGTCCACGCTCGACGATTGGGAACTCCATTCGAAGGCCGCGCTGCAGGGCCTAAGGATCGATACGATGCCAGAAGTGTACATCTGGCAGCGCGAAGATCAGGATCAGGAGAGCCTGGTGCACTCCCTTGTGAATGCGGTCCGCAGTGCGCGTCCCTACACCGATCCCAATCGCAAGGTCGCACCCGCGATGGAGCAGACGCTCTCGCGCGTGGTGCTGTTCGGCCAGGGGCTGAAGTTCGAGCGCGACGCGAACATTGGCACGCCTCTCTCGCGCGGTGAACAGGGTCCCGCAGTGACCGGCTGAGGACACCATAATCCGCGCTCTGAGCGCCGTGATGTAAGGAGCGTGAAACAGAATCGGAATTGGCCCTGCGGCGGGTCTCGGTGGAAAGTAAAAATTCCCGCCTGACGAACGCCAAACCGTGGCTCGCTCCCGACGCGAAAGCCGGGAGCTATGCGCTCGGTCTGCTCGGGCTTGAGGAGCGCAAGCTGCTCTATCACCTGGCGCGCGACGTTTTCAGCGGCGCGGGCGCGGCGGTCGATCTCGGAGCATTCTGCGGCGCGTCAACGTGCTGCCTCGCGGCGGGCATTAGCGACAATCAGCGCGCTCCTCAGCGCCGCGTCCATTCCTTCGATTCCTTCGTCGCGAGCGAAACCTATCTGGTCGATTTCATCCGCGATAAGTTCGGCGAGCAGATTGGTCCCGGGCAGTCATTCGAATCGATCTTCCGCCGGGTCATCGCCGAGTATGCCGATCGCGTCGAGGTTCACGCCGGTGACCTGCTCGAGCAGACGTGGCCTATCGATAAGCCGATCGAGTTGCTGTTCGTCGATATCGCCAAGACGCTCGCGCTGAGCGGCAAGGTGCTCACCGAGTTTTTCCCGCGCCTGATTCCTGGAAGATCGCTGGTGGTGCACCAGGACTTCTATCATCCGACCGCGTTCTATCTGCCGATCGTGATGGACTTCCTGGCCGAGCACTTCACGATCGTCGAGACCGGCCGCGATTCGACGGTGGTCTTCAGGCTCGATTCGGTGATTCCGCGCGCGAAACTCGAGCGCGCGAGTCGCTACGATTTTACATTCGTCCAGCAGAAGGCGGCGCTTCGGCGCATGATGCGGCGGGTCGGAATGCCCGGTCGCGACTATCTACGCCTAGGCGAGTGCGCCGCTATCGGAACCGCTTTCGGCGAACATCAGTTTCGCGCCGCGCTCGCGAGCGCGATCCGCCAGTCAACGATTCCGCCCTGCCAGGTGTGGTCCGATGGACTCAAGTGGTGCGGCGCTTTCAACGCCACTCATATCCGCAACCGGCTCTGGGGGTCCGCATTGAAGATGCCCCCGCCGGGCGTCACCGACCACGCGTATATGATGGTCTCCTCCGCGTGGTCAGCAGTGTCGTCGCACCTCATGCCGGCGCGATGAGCCGTCAACGAAACGCCGGCGCGACCTCCTCGGCAATCAGCTTCATGTTCGATTCGATATCCTGCTGGCGGCATGCCCAGCTGATCATGATCGTGCGCGCGCCCGCGTCCACGTACTCCTTGAGGCGCCTGCGGCAATCATCGGGATTACCATAGAGCGCGTAGCGCCCTGCTATCTTCGAGAAATCCTGCGCGTAGTTGCGGCCGAGCGCACGAGCCGCCTGCTCGCGCGCCTCGTCCCGATCCGGATACACCGACGCGAAGATGAAAAGTCCGTGGCGGAACTTGCTCATGTCGCGGCCCGCGTGCTTGCCGAACTGACTAATCTTGCCGACGCTCTCGTGCAGCATCTCCGGAGTGTACATGTACGGCAGCCAACCGTCGCCGTAGGTTGCCGCGCGCATCATCGCGGGCTCCTTGCGCCCCGCGACCCAGATTGGAGGATGCGGTTTCTGCACCGGCGCCGGATCGATCGTGATGCCGCTGAACTTCGTGTAGCGCCCGTCGAACGCCGCGTCGCGCTCGGTCCATAGTTTCTTCACGACCGCGAGCGCCTCGTTGCTGCGCGAGCCGCGCTGCTTGACCGGCACGCCGCAGGCCTCGAACTCTTTTGGAAACTCGCCGCCGATGCCGATGCCCATGTGGTAGCGGCCGCCCGACGCAACATCGAGCAGCGCCGTCATCTTCGCGACGATCATCGGCGGATAGAGCGGTATCAGCAGCACGGTACTCATCAGCTTGATCTTGCTGGTCGCTCCCGCCGCCACCGAAAGTCCGATGAGCGAATTCGGCACCGGGCCGTGAAACATCATGTGCTCGCCGGAGCCGAGGTAGTCGTAGCCGAGCACCTCCGCCTTTTGCGCGAAGTCCGGGATATCCTTGATTGACGGCAGCGTCGCGCCGAATTCTATCGATGCCACTCTAGTTCCTCCATGCGATGATCTTCGGAGCCTCGATTTGTCCACAGCTTTTACCGTGGATAGGCGCTCGCTCCAAGAACGTCAGCCTACGAAAGTGTGAACGACGCGTGACGTAGCTTCCACGGTTCAATCGAACTTCACGAAAATACGCGATGAGAATCGACAGCACTCTCTGGGTCGCGCATTGAGACACTTCTCTGCGCTTGTCAAAGCATATTCCACATTTCGCGCGTTCGTAACGTTTCAATAATTAGCCCGTCATCGCTTCCGTTTAAGGTGCGTCCGCCTGAGTACGGCCCGATGGAGCCGTGTGATCGAACATGTCGAAGCATGGACGCGCGGACATCAGGGCCTGGGGAAACCCAATGATCTTCGGGAGGAAACTTGGATGAAGGGTACCAGACTGAGGACCGCGCTCAC
>JASHQJ010000414.1 GCA_030037595.1 Candidatus Binataceae bacterium | reverse complement strand
CCTCTAACCCGACAGCCACAAATTTCTCGGGAGCCATTCAGCGCACAGACGCTCGCGAAAGCTTCGCGGCTGCGCGGCGCCACTGTCACCGAGAGCATCTGTCCCTACTGCGCCGTTGGCTGCGGGCAACTCATCTTCAGCAAGGGCGGCGAGCTCATCGATATTGAGGGCGATCCCGACAGTCCCATCAGCGGGGGCCACCTATGCCCCAAAGGGGCCAACGCCTACCAGCTCGCCGTCAATTCCCACCGCGTCCGCCATGTCCTATACCGCGCTCCCAACTCCGATCATTGGGAGACGCGGACGCTGGACTGGGCGTTGGACCAGATTGCCCAGCGCGTCAAGGAGACTCGCGACGCCGATTTCACCACGCGCGACGAGCAAGGCCGCTCGCTCAACTCCGTGCGCAGCATCGGCACGTTGGGCGGGGCCACGATTGACAACGAGGAGAACTACCTCATCAAGAAGCTGTTCGGCGGCGGGTTGGGAGTGGTATCGATCGAAAACCAGGCCCGTATATGACATAGCGCCTCGGTGCCCGGTCTGGGCGCCTCCTTCGGCCGCGGCGCGGCCACTAACTATCAGCAGGACATGGCCAATAGCGATTGCATCCTGTTCATGGGATCGAACATGGCCGAGGCTCAACCTGTCGGCTTCCAGTGGCCGATGAAGGCCAAGGAGAAGGGCGCGACCCTGATCCATGTCGATCCGCGCTTCACGCGCATGTCGGCTGTTTGCGATGTTTACGTTGGAATCCGCTCCGGCAGCGACATTGCGTTCCTCGGCGGCTTGGTCAATTACGTCTTGACCAACGATCGATGGTTTCACGAATACGTCCTGGCTTACACCAACGCTTCGACGATCATCGAGGAAGGTTTCCGGGATACCGAGGATCTGGCTGGGCTTTTCAGCGGTTTCGATCCGCAGGACGATGCCTATGATACCAAGCAGGGCCATTGGGGCTACGAGCAGTCCGAGAACGGCCGCCCTGCAGAGCAGGCACTTCAGGCGAAGTTCGCAAAAGGCCGCCATGGGCTTCACGGCCACGGCATCGACGGCAACGGCGAACCCTGCACATCCCCGTACAAGGACATAACGACTGCAGAGCGCGACCCGACCTTGCAGCATCCGCGCTGCGTGATGCAGCTCTTGCGTCGGCACTTCGCCCGCTACACGCCGGAGGTCGTCTCCCAGGTATGCGGCTGCACGCCGGACGAGTTTGTGCGCGTGGCGGAATTGCTCTGCACGAACTCCGGACGCGAGCGGACCACCTGCATCGCCTACGCGCTCGGCTGGACGCAGCACACGACCGGCGTGCAGATCATACGCACTGCCGGCATCTTGCAGCTCTTGCTCGGTAACGTAGGACGGCCGGGCGGTGGCGTTATGGCCCTGCGTGGTCACTCAACTATCCAGGGTGCAACCGACGTCTCGACCTTGTATGACACGCTGCCCGGCTACCTGCCGCAGCCGGCCGCATACGATCGCAAACACGAGGATCTGAGTTCCTACATCGCGCACGAAGGGATGCCCACCGGATACTGGGCGAACTTTGGCAAATTCATCGTCAGCCTGCTCAAAGCCTGGTACGGCGACTCGGCCACGCCGGAGAACGACTTCGGATTCTCCTGGCTGCCGCGCGTGGACGCCGACTACTCGCAGCTTGCCTACTTCGATCGCATGGCCAAGGGTGAGGTCAAAGGCTATTTCCTATTCGGCCAGAATCCCGGCGGCGGTGGACCCAACGCCGGTCTGCATCGCGCTGGGCTGCGCAACCTGGAGTGGCTCGTGGTTCTCGACTGGTTCCAGACCGAGAGCGCCGTCTTCTGGAAGAACGACCCGAATGCGGTGCCTCCCTCCGAGATCAAGACCGAGGTCTTTTTCATCCCCGCGGCAGCCGCTCAGGAGAAAGAGGGCAGCTTAACCAATACACAGCGGCTGCTCCAATGGCACAACAAGGCCGTCGATCCGTCCGGCGATTGCCGTTCGGACGCCTGGTTTCTCTACAACCTCGGTAAACGTCTAAAGCAACTCTACGGTGGCTCGACCGATCCCAAGGACTCTCCGCTGCTCAAGCTCACCTGGGACTATGACTTCGACGAGCAGCCGCGTCTGCCCGATGGCACCCTTAGCCGCATCGAGGGAGAACCAGACCTTGAGAAGGTTCTCATGGAGATGAACGGTCACCATCTGAATCAGACCGATCCGCGCACCGGCCAGCCTCGTCTTGTGAGCGGCTTCTCGGAGTTAAAGGACGACGGCACGACAGCATGCGGATGCTGGGTTTACAGCGGCGTCTTCCCGGAGCCGGGCCGCAACCGGGCGAACGAACGCAACCTCACGGGCGATCCGTTCCAACCGGAATGGGGCTTCGCCTGGCCCAACAATGTCCGCGTCCTGTTCAACCGTGCCTCGGCCGATCCGGACGGGCGGCCGTGGTCGGACCGCAAGAAATTGATCTGGTGGGACGCAGAGAAGCGGCGCTGGGTCGGACTCGACAAACCTGACTTCGAGTTGAACAAGCCGCCCGATTACCAGCCGCCTCCGGGCGCGACGGGCATGGCGGCCATCGCTGGCACGCAGCCCTTCACCATGAAGGCCGACGGACTCGGATGGCTATATTCGCCGAGCACCAAGGACGGGCCTCTGCCGGTGCACTACGAGCCGGTCGAGTCGCCGGTGGGCAACCTGCTTTATCCCAAGCACAATAGCAACCCAACGGTTCGCTTTTTCGAGGGACCGCTCAACCATATCGCGCACACGCCAACAACCGAGTATCCCGTGGTCGCCACGACGTTCCGTCTTACCGAGCATTACCTGAGTGGACCGATGAGCCGCTTCAATAGCTGGCTCAACGAATTGCAGCCCGAGATGTTCGCCGAGTTGAGCCCTGAGCTGGCGGCAGAGCGAGGCATCGTTCACGGCGGCTGGATGACGATCCGGACGGCGCGCGGTCGAATCGAGGCTCGTGCGATGGTCACGCGGCGCCTGCGGCCCTTCGTGGTTGAGGGGCGCGTGGTCCACCAGATCGGCCTCCCCTTCCACTGGGCTTTCGCCGGGGAGGTCGTCGGCGGCAACGCAAACGATCTGACCGCGCTCTTGGCCGACCCGAACGTGAGCATGCACGACTGCAAAGCGTTCGCGTGCCAAGTCGATGCCGGGCGGCTCAACGGGAATGCCCCGTCGCCAACGGTGCCTACGGCGCACTGGCCAACGCTCGATCCGATCCCGAACACGCCAGCAAGTGCCCAACCAGAAGGAAGGCTCGGACGTGGCAAGTAGAGAAATGGAACTGGCCGCGATGCTCGAGAGCAGCGATCCGCCGCGCGGCCGACTCTCTTCGTTACTGGGACGACTGACCTATCCGTTCCTCCGCGGTGAGCCGCCGAAGCCCCGTCCGGCAACCGGCTTTTATACCGACACTACGGTATGCATCGGCTGCAAGGCGTGCGAGGTGGCATGCAAGCAATGGAACCAACTGCCCTCGGATGGGTTCAACTGGTCCGGCAATAGCTACGACAATACGGCGGAGCTGTCGGCTACATCCTGGCGCCACGTGAAATTCGTCGAACAGTTCTCTGACCGATCGTCCGGCCAGTGTCGTTCCTTGGACGTCGCGTCCAACGAGCAAAATCACAATCGCTGGCTCATGATGAGCGACGTTTGCAAGCATTGCCTCGCGGCCCCTTGCCATCAGGCGTGCCCGACGGGCGCCATCATCCACAACGAGTTCGAAAACGTCTACATCCAGGCTGATATCTGCAACGGATGCTCGTGCTGCGTGGCAGCTTGCCCTTTCGGCGTCATCACTCGCAGCAGCATGGGCGGTCATTCGCACAAGTGCACGCTCTGCTACGACCGCCAGCGCGATGGTCTTGAACCGGCCTGCGCCAAGGCATGTCCAACTCAGTCAATTCACTTCGGTCCGATCGACGAGCTGCGCGAGCAGGGCCGCAAACGTGTCGAGGAACTCCATCGACGCGGCGTCTCGCAGGCGTACCTTTACGGCGACACCGCCAGTCAGACTTATTCCGAACTGCATTCGTTCTATCTGCTTATCGATCGCCCTTCGGTCTATGGGCTGCCGGATAGTCCATTCAATCCGTGGCTGCACATGATGGGCGATTACGTTCGTTCCGTCGCGGGTGGCTTGGCCGCGATTGCCGCACTGCTCGTGGTGGTGTTTCTTTTGAAATCCTGAACATGCAGACGAATTCCGCACCATCGCACGCTCTCGCCAAACCACCGCCGTTGTTGGAAGGAGGGAGGGAGAGCGGCTATGGGAACACGCCGCTGACAAAGGCGCCGGCATGGCAGGGCAATATCGCTTGTGACGCTTTGCTCAACGGCATGGCGACGGGACTGTTCATGGTCGCCGCGGTCAGCGAGTTGGCGGCGCCCGCGATCTTCACTCCGGCGGCAAAAGTGGCTTATCCGATTGCTCTCGTGCTTTTGCTCGCCGACCTCGGATTGCTCGTGTCCGATTTGGGCGACCCATTGCGCTTCCATCACATGCTCCGAGTCTTCAAGCCCCGTTCTCCCATGTCGGTTGGGACGTGGTGTTTGACTATCTTTTCGCTCCCGCTGACTGCGGCGGCGGCACTCAGCCTGCTGGCCGAACTAGGGATCGACTTCGAGTGGGCTCGCATAATCGCGGTGCTCGTGGGACTCGTGCCCGGCTTCGGCTCCGCGGCCTACAAGGGCGTCTTGTTGAGCACGAACGCTCAACCGGGTTGGAAGGACGCGCGCTGGATGGGAGGTTATCTCACCAATTCGGCGCTATTGATTGGCTGCGCCGAGCTGCTTCTCCTGTCCGCCCTGATGGGGCAGGCGCAGGCGACCGATATCCTCCGGATCGCCTTCATCGTGTTGCTGGTGCTGAATGTGATCCCCCTGGGACTTTTGTTTGCGAATCTCCAACCGACGAATGCGCGACTCTACCCGCGCCAACAACAATGGCTCGTTGGTGTCCTCATGTTCGCTGCCGCGACGCTGATCCCTTTAGCTCTGATGTTCCTCCGCGGCGATTTACGGTTCATATTCGGCGCCGTGATTTTTCTTTTGTTGGGGAGCTTGGTCATCCGCTTGGTGTACGTCAAGATACCCCACACATCGCCATTGGGAATCCGAAGCAGAGGATAGTTCGGAAGATCGCCAGGACGACCCCGCGTCCCGAGTAATCGTGGAACGAAGTAACTTCCAGGCGCCAGGATTCATCGCCAAGTACTCTTTCAGTTTGTGTTCTCTTTGGAGCAGGAGAGAAAATCGCGCGCTTTGGCGGCTCTTCTTCGACCATCGTGAGCTGGAAAGGGCCTTTTCGCTTGGCATCGGGGTAAATGCTTGGGGGCTATCTGAGGACAAGATCGCGGGCGTAACTATCGTTAGCGTTCTCGAACGTCGAGGCATGCCTCCGCCTCTACCTCGACATCAAGCGGGCCGAATTGACGACGTCGGAAAAGGCAAGGAGGGCCTTCCGCAAACTCTTCCTCGTGCGACGGCCATCCTCGAGTCGCGAGCGCCGCTACGTCGTCGGCTTTCTCAGCACCTGCCCTTACATAGCCATTGGTCGCTTTTTGCCGACGTGACCGCCAGCCTCTTTGCACGATTTAGCATCAGCAGTGATGATATAGCCCCTGCCCTTGCAAGAATTCTGACCCTTGCAGCTGTTGTTGACCGTCTTGCAGGCGCTCTGACCTTTGCACGAATTCGCGCCCAGACACTTGATCTGGCCTGGTTGCGCCGATGGACTTGGCGCGTCTGCGGCGCTGGCCGCGGCCTTCATGAATGCCAGTGCGACCGCGGTCGCAAGCATTGTTCCCACAACTCTGGATCGCTTCATTGCAAACGTATCCTTTCGAACCGTGGTTCTTCGGTATGGTCGCTCGCGATGTAGTGATATCGCATCGACGCTGGGAATTTCTAGAGTCAACAGCGAGCCCGAGAACTGGCTACCAAAGGAGCTCTGGGCGCGGGGGTTGGTGAGTCTATCTCGGAGAGCTGAGTGATGATGATGTCCGCGAAGTAGACGCCGCATTAAACGAGTACAGGTATTGTTCTTTCGCGACCAGGAGCTTACGCGGGACCGGCGGAAGTCTTTCTCGCGCCCGTTCGGCATGCTCCAAGTACATCTCTACCATCAGCCGCTAAAAGAAGAAGGGCACCTCGAGTTCGTGGTTCTGCACAGCAACGAAGACTCTCCCTATGTCCCGCACACCTGGCACAGCGACGTGACTTTTGTGAATGAACCTCCGCTTGGCTCGGTCCTGCGCTGCGTAGGGGCTCCCGGGGTTTGGCGGCGATACGATGTGGGCGAGCATGTATGCGGCTACGAGGCACTCTCGGACAACATGCAGAAAATGCCCTCGGACCCGGTTGCGATTCACGATACCACATACACCGTTTTTGCTTTATCGACACCCCAAATGCCACCGGCGGAGCGTCCGTTGATTCGGACGCATCGGGAGAGCGGTCGCAGGGCAGCCACCGCATTGCATTCTGGCGGATCCCGATGGTCGAGCAGCTGAATCGAGGCCCAGAAGATATTCAGCGACTCTTCATCGAACGTTACCGAGCTTATTCAAGAGCAAGTTCTACAAAATCGCATCTCGCGCGGCTCTGAGGTGATTGTGGAATGCGGCCCTGCAGTTCTACGTTCGGAGATCCGACTGCAGGCTTGGCAGCCTTCTATTGCATGCCCGGGCAGTCGGGGCCCTGCTGGTAGCGGTGGAAGCTGTGCCTTAAGGATCATCGGTCCAACGATCTACCTTTCGCCGCGCTTGCAAACCGACGTAGAGTGACTTATCAACTTCTCAGAACGCAAATCGGCCGCCGGTTTGCTCACGGCAGGATTCGAAATCGAGGTGGGAGTTTAGAGAGCATCAGATTTGACATTAGCGAAGCGTGGAGGTTTCCCAAAATGGATCCGACTACACCGAACGATCGGATAGCCAAAGATGGTGCGATAGCTGGAGTTCTTGGCGCTTCGACGGTTTCCGCGTGGTTTCTTCTCTTTGATGCTTGCCGCAACCGATTACTAGAGACGCCAGCTTTGCTGGCCTCCGTTCTGCTGCACAATTCTGCGAAGCTGCCGACTTTGCCGCTGGTCGCTGAGTTCACTGTCGTTCACTTATTTGCGTTCGTCGCTTTCGGCATCCTTTGCGCAACTCTTCTCGAAGCCGCAGAGCGCAATCGCGCCCTACTGACACCGTTGCTGGTGGTGGCAGGCGGATTTGAGGCAGCGTTTGTAGTTCTCGTGATCGTTCTGGGTCCTGAGTTCAAGGGGGCTATCTCGTGGTGGAGCGTTCTGGTGGGGAACCTCCTCGCCACTGCGGTGATGGCCGGATATTTCTTCGCCCATCATTCTAAACTGGGCGAAGCACTGTTTGGGCCTTCGGTTACGATTCTCGCAGAAGGAGCAGCAGCGGGAGCGATCGGTGCTACCGCGGTTATCCTGTGGTTTTTATTTTACGATCTCGGCTCAGGTTCTAATCCTTTTCGGACACCAGGATTGCTCGCTGGAGTCATTCTCGAAGGTTCTCGCAATGCCATCACGATGTCATCGAGCAGTAGTCCCTTGATACTAGGGTACACTGTTTTGCATTACGCGGTGTTCGTGGCTTTCGGCATTGTCGCCGCTGGGTTGGCAGCGTCGCTAGATGGGCCCGATCTATGGGTGGCTTCTCTCTTGGTGTTTTGCATTTTCCAAAGTTTCTTTGTTGGCTTCGCCTCGGTCCTAAGCGACGCGCTTGTCCAAATCGGGTGGGGGACAATTGTAGCGGCAAACCTACTTTCTGCGGTCGCAATGATGGGATTCTTGTATTGGAAGCGGCGGTCGGTCGCATACTCAAGTCCTGATTCAAAACCCGGCAAGACACCCTCCAATGCAGAAGCGTGAGTACCGACAATTCTCACCTAGATTGCTGTTGGCTCGAGGAATTGTTCGGGACTGTCGCTACCGAAATCCTAAACCCGAAGATACTGATGATGTAATCCGCCCAGGATCGGGACGGACAGAATATCGCCGACCGTGACGGCGGCGGAAGAGTGGTGCGTCTTTGCGCAAGGATAAGTGAGTGCGGACCGAGTTGTAGTACGAAGCATCCGCCTTCAGGATGCGACGTAAGTGTGCCTCAACGAACACCACCAGGTGATCAAGAAATTCACGACCAATTGAACCGATCGATCGCTCCACGTGCCTATTTTGCCACGGCGAGCGTGGCGCAATGGGATGATCACGGATTCCCATCGCTCGGATGGGTCTGGTGTACGCCGGACCGAACGAGCCGCGCCGGTGCCAGTGGATCACCGTTTCCGGTTTGACCACCGTGATTGCTTCAAGAAGCGCTGAGAAGACTCGGCACAGCCAGACCAACACCAGTCGATCGAAATTCCGCGGCCGCGCTCGCGCTCGATTCTTCCGGTCTAGGATCAACCCCTGCTGGCGAAGCGCCAGAATTTCAGCCTGCAGTCTCGCCTGAGCGCGCAAACGAGATCGACGATGAGCAGAAGCCTGGTGAGGAACGCGACCATCGCGGGTTCCAGTAGCATACGCAGTGTGCGATGGTGCGCGCGGCGAGCTTCTAAGGCCTCAGGGGCTTGAGCGCGAATCATCGCGGCTGACAAGGCAGGGCGTTTGGATCCCCAACGGCGCCCCGCTATTTTTTTGGCCGCTGGCCGTTCCTACCGAAAAATGAATGCTGCAACACTAACGAATCTTGGTTCCAGTCAGGCGGGCAATGATCAGCTTGCTGGAACGCGAGGTAGTAGCGAAGCAGAAATTGCAGAGCCGGTAGGCCCACACGCAGCTCATGTCGTTATCCACGCAGGTCGCGGGCAGCCCGCGATTACCGCAGCCCGGTGAGTCGCATTTGTCCTCGTCGCTTGCGTCCATTCGCTGGCCAGCCTAAGGATCAGCGCTCCAGGATCCCTGAACGGCGCATCTCTGCACCATTTCTTCTAGGGAAAGGGCGAGCGGTACGATAACCCCCGCCCATTTTCGGCAGAGCCACGGACGAAAGGCGGGGCAACCCCCCGGCTCCGCCTATGCTCTACCTCGTCGGGCTACGTCCAAGAGCAAGGCCGCTTGTGCCATAAGCATTTGATTGAGCCATGCGCACACCGCGTTGCAGTAAAGACACAGTTGCCGACCTTCGCCATGCGGACGAGGTTTGAACAACGGCAGCCCAATCCCCTCGGACAAACCCCATGCTCCTAAGAGCGCTCGTTAGTTGAGGATTGGAAACGAGCGGTAGCGAACGAGTGCGGCGACGTCGAACTTGAACATCTTCGCTGCGTTCAGGCCTAGAATTTTTGCGCGGCTTTCGTCCTTAAGACCGCTCATTTGACGCTCGATGGATTCGGCTGAATGCGGCCACGAACCCTCGTGATGCGGATAGTCGTTGTCCCACTGGAAATTGTCGACTAAATTCAGTGGTTCCGCCAGAGCACACCCCACCGGATCGTCCTGGAATGATGCTGCACCGTGCTCGCGGAAGTACTCGCTAGGTAACTTCTTGAGCTTCGGGAACGCCCACATATGATGCTTACGCGAGGCTTCGTCCATCGTTTCGAGCAGCCACGGAATCCATCCGATGCCGCATTCGATCGCGATGAAATGCAACCCGGGAAAGCGCTCAAGCACACCGGAGGCGCAGAGGCAGGCGATTGGTTCAATGGTTGGAGCAAGCGCGTGGGCCGAATAGTTGATAATCGCACCGCCATCTTTACGTGCCGCGCGGGGATCGCGTCCGGTAGCGATATGGAACGTGATCGGAATATCGCAGTCTTGGATTACCGCCCACAACGGATCGAACTGCGACATGTTGTAGTTGGGATGGCGAGCATCATGCGGGCCATAGATCGGCTTGCAGGGTAGGTTAATCGCGCGGAAGCCAAGCTTTGCCACGCGCTGGATTTCTTCGATTGCGAGATTTACGTCGGCAGTCATGATGGCGGCGGCCGGCGACATGAAATCGTTGTAAGGCCCGAACATTTCCCATGCCCAGTCGTTCCAGACGCGGCACTGCGCCGCGCCAAATTCGGCATCGGTCGTCGCCCACATCGAGAGACCCTTATTGGGGAAAAGGATTTCCGCGTCGACGCCATCGCGGCGATGGTCGCGGATGCGCTCCTCGGGCGTGGCACCGGCCCTGTTGCGCTCCGCATCTTCACCTTGCAGCTTCGAATCGAGTAGGCGCGAGCGTTGATTCCCTTCCGATACCGACCATTTGACTCCGTTCGTATCAATTTCGATGTGTGGCAGGCGGTCGTGGTACTTCTCGTCCATACGCTCCAGCCATAGCCTCGAGGGCTCGTTCGCATGGCAATCGACCGAAATCATAAGATAGCGATTCGGATCGTCGGGTCGCGCGCTACGCCTCCAGCCTTCATGCCCGGGCGTTTCGAGTCGCCACCGATTTGGTTCATCGATCTGGATACTGCTCTCTACGGTCATCGCTTCCTCCAGAGTTGATGCTGAACTAGCTGATGTTTTTGGCGGATTGGTCTACGAAGTGTTCAAACGAACGAAGCATCAGCCATGCCAAGTAAAAACACTAATGAGTTTCGTCTGCTGCGCTTAACGATCGGTGCCAAACGAAACACTTAATAACAACGCTGTTTCGATAGGAATCAGGCTAAAATCCCAAGCTCGATCTGCTCGAACAGAGAATGCTGCCTTTTGATCTTTTACAGCCCCACTAATCGCGTCAGAACCGACAACAAAATCCGACGATCATCGCGGCATTTAGCTCAGCCCAAATCCAATAATTTCAGATGAACCAAGGCCACTATTGCTGAAGGCACAAGGTTTGCTGCGATCCGTAGCTACGCGTAGCTTTTGCGGAGGCGCATCAGTGGCAATACCAAGTCTGGAGACGGTGAAGACGAGTGGATCAGAACTCGTCATAGCAAAAGGCGGATTTGGTAGGCCGCTTCTGATTTTGCATGACGAACTAGGCTATCCGGGGTGGATGACCTGGAATGACAGGCTGGCCGAGCAAAGGACCCTGCTAATTCCTTTGCAGCCTGGCTTCGGAAAGACGCCAAAACTGGATTGGATCGCGAGCTACCGCGACCTGGCCGGATTCTATTCACGGTTTCTGCGGGAGCAACGGTTGGAGCCGATCGATGC
>JASHQJ010000413.1 GCA_030037595.1 Candidatus Binataceae bacterium | reverse complement strand
ACTCGAGACGATGGCGCGCCACAAGCTTCCGATCGTTACCGTGGTCGTGAACAACGCGTGCTGGGGAATGTCGATTCATGGCCAGCAGGCGGTGTACGGCAACGAGGCTGGAATCGTGAGCAGGCTGGCGGATACCGACTATGACATGGCGGCGCGCGGGCTCGGCGCGGCGGGCGAGCGCGTGTCACGAATTGAGGATGTCGGCCCGGCGATCAGGCGCGCGCTCAGTGCGGGCAAAGCGGCGTGCATCAACCTGACGGTGTCGGGCGAGGTAACGCATCCGATCACACCGCTGATGGTCGGCTACACGGATGATCCAAACACGATCGTGATCCCGTACTACGACAACGTCTCGCGCCGATGAGGTAGCGCGCCCGAGATTTGGACAGCCTCGCCCGCGGCTGACGCCATAGGCGGAAGCCGCGCACCGGGAGAGCGCCGCCCTGCGATTCGCATCGCGAATCGCAGCGGGTGAGGGCGCGTCGCAGCGGACGTAACCTCGCCCGAAATCGCTTCGCCTTGATCCCTCGACACCTCGCTGATGTTTCGGCGCCCTCGGGATGACAGGCACAGCCCCTCGCGGTGTGGTCTGAATGAAGTATGAGAGCGGCTGCGCGAGTGTCACTTGCCTAGGGTTGTTTGCAGCGCTCGCTTTCGCGCGCTGAAGGTGAGGAGCGAGCCGTAAACTTGCGGCGCGAAATCCTCGAAGCCGGCCTGGTTCAGGTACTCGGCGATCTGTGGCAATTCGAACACCCGGAGGCCGCCGTGCCGATCGTACCACTCGCTGAGACGGCGGAATCGCAAGATCGAGCCGCTCGAAGGCGTAAAGGTGGTGACGATCAACGTGGCGCCCTGCTTCATGACACGGCAAACCTCGCGTAGGACTGCGACAGTGTCGGGAAACAAATGGAGCGCTCCGCCGAACAAGGCGACGTCAAACCGATCGTCTGGGAACGGCAGCAGATCGGCGCTGGCCCGCGCGAACTGCATGCTGTGCACGGCGTCTTTGCTTGTGTAGTTGACACCTTGCCGCAGCATACTCCACGAAATGTCCACCCCGTACACGGTTCTCGTGGGCGACGCGATCCTGCGGCCCAGCGTGCCCGGCCCGCAAGCTACGTCGACGACGCTCCCGGTCTCGATCGCCACCAGCGCCGCGATTTTCTCCATAAGTCCCTCGAAGGAGGGTGCCTCACTTCCGCCGAAGACCCTGAGGATCACCGGATACCAGAGCCGGCTCTCATAAAGCTGCCCGAGAAGCGGAAGGTTGAGGAACGCGCGCAACATCGGGTTCACTTTGGAAGCCAGGCTCGGGCCGACAAAATCCGGGATACCGGCGACGACCAGATATGTCGCGGGGCACGTAGGGCAACGCAAGGATTCGCGCTCGCTCCGAAGCGGACCTCTGCACGAAGGGCAAACGTAGATAGCGAGTTGCTCCGAATTCACTTGATTCACACTCTCGGCCGGCGCCACTCAACCGCCTATACGTTCTTTTCGTCAAGTAACCAACACCACTCGTTGCGATGTAGTAAGGGCGGGCCTGCTCTACCGGCGCGGGGTACAGAGATTCGGCGATCGCACGATCGGGTTTAATGATTCGAGGCTGCCGAGGTCATCCGCAAAGAATCGGCGAAAACTTCCAGCGTGAAGCTTCGTGGACGGGCCGCCGAATGAAATTGAATCCTTGGGCGGCGGATTTCGTATCATTATGACGGGACCAGGCCGGTGCTCGAGACAGGGGAAATTCTCAAGGAAAAACGGGCGCTTCATGCGCTGAATCGCCTCGGCTTCGGGCCGCGCCCTGGCGACCTCGAGCACGTATCGTCGATCGGCGTCGATGCTTGGGTCCAGCAGCAGCTGCATCCGGAGTCGATCGCGATCCCCGCGAACTTTGTAGACCAGGTTCACTCGTGGCCGACGCTGCGCATGAGCCCGATCGCGCTCTTTATCGAGTACCAGCGTCCGCTGATGCAGGCGCGGCGCCGGGCCAAGCAATCGGGCGACAGCAAGCAGGCGATTCAGGACGCCACCAAGGACGAGCGAATCCACCAGCGCGACGTGATGCGCGAGGCGGTCGAGGCGCGCCTCTATCGCGCGATCTTCGGCCCGCGCCAGCTCCAGGAAGTGATGACTGCGTTCTGGTTCAATCACTTCAACGTCTTTGCCGGCAAAGGCCTCGACCTCATCTGGACCGGCTCATTTGAGGAAGTGGCGATCCGGCCGCATACGCTGGGCAAGTTCCGCACGTTACTCGGCGCGACCGCGCATCATCCCGCGATGCTGTTCTACCTCGACAACTGGCAGAACACCGCGCCGGGAAGCCCGGGCGCCAAGGGCAAGTTCGACGGGATCAACGAGAACTATGCGCGCGAGCTGATGGAGCTGCACACGCTCGGGGTCAACGGCGGCTACACGCAACAAGATGTTATCGCGCTCGCGCATATCCTGACCGGATGGGGCCTGCCTCCTGGCGGCGGAGGTGGCGGAGGCGGCGGTGGCCGCAGGCAGCAACCGAACCCGATGGACAGAATGGCGATGGCGCAGTTTCGGCGCATGTTCGGGCCGCTCGGCGCCTTCATGCATGGGCCGGAACCTTATATGGGCGAGGGCGCGCGGCCGCCGATCGATCCGAGCGGCTTCTACTTCGACCCGTCGCGCCACGACCAATCGAGCAAGACGTTCCTCGGCCATGAGATCGCGGGCGGCGGCGAGGCCGAGGGCGAGCATGCGCTCGATATCCTCGCGCGGAGTCCCCAAACGGCGAAGCATCTGAGCTTCCAGCTCGCGCAGTATTTCTTGGCCGATGCGCCGCCGGCGCCGCTCGTGCAACGGATGGCCTCGCGTTATCTCGCAACCGACGGCGATATCCGCACCGTGCTCGAGACCATGTTCACCAGTGGTGAATTCTGGGACCGCCGTTACTACGCCAAAAAATTTAAAACGCCGTATGAGTATGTGATTTCATGCGCACGCGCGACCGGCGTGCCGGTGCGCAACTTCCGCCCGCTCTACGGCACGATGCAGCTCCTCGGAATGCCGCTCTACGGATGCCAGACGCCCAACGGCTACGACATGACCGAGGAAGCGTGGCTCAATCCCGATGCGATGATGACGCGGCTCAGCTTCGCGACCGCGCTCGGCACTGGCAACCTTCCGCTCCTCAATCCGCCATTCGAGGAGAACGCCGAGGGAGGTCCGCGGCCCGCGCCGCCGGTGGTAACAAAAACCGGCCGCTACAAGCCTGTCAGTTTCAACTCCGGCTTCGATAAACCCCAGAACATCAAGATGGATCCGCCGGATCCCTCGGCCCTCGCCGCCGCGCTCGGCAGTTATTTCTCCGGCGCCACAGCGAGCGCTGTGGAAGCCGCGCCGACCCAGCTTCGCGCCCCGCTCGTGCTCGGCAGTCCCGAGTTCATGATGCGCTGACGCGGGAGCATGACGATGGAACCGATCGATGAAAAAGAACTGGCAGAATGCCTCGAATGTTCAGCGCGCGCTGAGGCCCCGCTTAGCCGGCGCGCATTCTTAAAACGAGCCGCCGTCCTTTCGGCCTCCGGTATCGTTCTTCTCAGCCGGCATGCGTGGGCAGCGCGCGCTCTCTACACGGGCGGCCCGCGCCGGCGCCTCGTCGTAGTGTTTCTGCGTGGCGCGGTCGATGGGCTCAACGTCGTCGTGCCGCACGGCGATTCGCTCTACTACGATGCGCGCCCGACGATTGCGGTCGGCCGCACGGCAGGCACCGGCGGCGTGATCGATCTCAACGGCTACTTCGGGATGCATCCCGCGATCGCCGCGATGGAAGGGCCTTGGCGCGACGGCACGCTCGCGTTCGTTCATGCGTGCGGCTCGCCCGATCCGACGCGCTCGCATTTTGACGCGCAGGATTACATGGAGAGCGGCACGCCGGGCGTCAAAGCGACCAACGACGGATGGCTGAATCGCACGCTGGCGCAGTTGCCTGACGGTCACGCGCCGACCGAAGCGCTGAGCATCGGGCCCAACCTACCGCGGATCCTGTCCGGGAAAGTCGCGGTCGCGAATATCGAGACCGGGCGAGCCGCCGCGCGCCCGATGCCGCTCGATCGGCCAGTAATCGAGGCGGCGTTCGACCGTTTGTATGCCGGTAACGATCAGTTGAGCCGTGTCTATCGCGAAGGCCGCGAGGCCCGCCAGCGTCTCACCACTGAACTCGCGCAGGACATGGCCGAAGCGAACGCTGGTGCTCCATCGCCCGACGGATTCTCGAGCGACACCGATCGGCTCGCGCGGCTGATTCAGCGCGACCCGACGATCCGCGTCGCGTTCATGGCCCTTGGCGGCTGGGATACTCACGTCAGCGAAGGTGCAGCAGCGGGTCAGCTCGCGGGGCATCTGAAGCCGATGGCCGATGGCCTCGGCGACTTCGTCAAGGCACTCGGACCGGCCTACCAGGAGACCGTCATCGTCGTGATCTCGGAGTTCGGCCGCACGATGAAGGAGAATGGCAACGGCGGCACCGATCACGGTCATGGCAACGTGATGTGGGTGATGGGCGGGCCTATTCGCGGTGGCAGGGTTTACGGCCGCTGGCCGGGACTGTCGAGCGGCAGCCTATACCAGGAGCGCGACCTCGCGGTGACGACCGATTTCCGTGAGCCGATCGCGAACGTGCTTCACTATCACATGGGACTCTCGCAACCGGCGTTGCAGGCGGTCTTCCCCGGGATGCCGCGTCCAACAGGCAACGTCGAAGGCCTCGTCAACGTTTAAGACGTGAACCTTCTCGCCCGCTCGCTGACCCTCGAACGCAGCCAGGGCCACCTTCCGCCCAGATTGCCCGCACGCTAGGATTCGCTAGCGCTGCTTTCGGCCAGTAAATTGGCGGCTTAGCTTCGCTAGCCATGCCATCGCGTTAGTCGCAGGCACGCTGGTTCCCGATCGCCGCTCCAACCCCAACTTGAGTCGCATGCGCTGCGGCTCGCTCAAGGAGTAGACGTCATGGCCAGGAAGCGTTCGTCCAAGGCAAAGATCACCAAAACGAAACCGGCACCAAAGAGAAAGATGGCGGCAACGGCAAAGGTCGCGGCCAAGAAGAAGGGCGCTGCAAAGGGAAAAACGCCGCCTCGCTCGCGC
>JASHQJ010000412.1 GCA_030037595.1 Candidatus Binataceae bacterium | reverse complement strand
TACGTGGGTGATGGCTTCGGGAGCGGACGCGACCTCATGGCGCGGTTCGCCGCAGCCGCCCTTATTGCGGCGCTGCTCGCCGGATGCGCGGGCGCGGCGCCGGGCGCCAACGCGCCCACCGCATACGCCGAGGGCCTTATCGGGCTCTTCACCGGCGGCGGCCGCACGCTCACTTCTTTCCTCGGCGTCAGGTTCGGCGACGAACTCTACCGCGTGCAGCAACGGATGCCATCGGGCGAAGTCGAAAGCGCTCCCTACGGAGCCGATGCATACCGGATTGATAACGTGACGGTAGATGGCATCCTGTGGGAGCGTGTTATCTTCGAGTTTACAGAAGGGACCGGGATGCAACTCGTGATGGCGCGCTTCTCGGCGGCGTCGGCGACCACTGTCTATACGATGCTCGAGAAGACGATCGGTCCGCCGACCACGAGCCGCCAGGGCGCGGGCACCTCGCCGGCGACGCTCGAGGCGATCTGGGATTTGCCGCATGAGGAGAAGGTCAGCTTTGATGGTCCAAGACAACTGGTGGCGGTCGTCGGTCCCGCGGGTGGGCCGCTCAAAAAAGACCTCGAATTGGCCGAGGCGAACGGGCTTATCTGAGTTGCACGGGTAGTGAAAAAATTTGAGGCGATCCGCGGTGCGTCGAAGCCGAATGCACGCGGCACAAGCTTCCTTGACCCTCGTTAGATTAGGCTGTTAAAGAGTAACATCGAGTTCTCCGGCAGAACTAAAGCAACCAGATTCGGCGAAAACGAAACTGTGTCTCTTGCTGCAGTTTCGAGTATTGATCGTGGTCCGTCCGAATCCGGAATCGAGGTCCTCGTTTTACCTATCCTCGATGGGATGGCGGACGCGTATCTCATCCCCTGTTAGCAGAAAATGCTGAAATCGAGAGAAAGCAAGCAATCGAGCAGCAATAACTCTTTCTTTCAGCGGACAATTGGCTATTATTGCAAGCCGTAAATTCAGGCGTGTTCTAACGGGGCACGCTGATAAGTCATCGCGCTTCCAAACCGTGGGTTATGTTGTGAAGCCGAGAACTTTTCCTCTTGTTGCGCTGATTGCGCTGCTGCTACTGGGCGCGCCGGTTTGCGCGCAAATGGCTGATGGAGGCCTGAGCGCACCTGCTTCGAGCGCTTCCGGCGGGCCTCCTGCTCCGCGCGATCCGCTTGCGAATCCAGCCTACGGCAATCCGGACGGCGACGATGCCGACCAAGGCACGCGCGCGCCCGGCACGACACGTCTTTGCGCCGATCCGAATGACCCCGACGCGGCCGACTCCGGCCTGCCTCCCTGCGCTCAGCAGAATTCCAGCGATGGCGACGATGAAAACTCAGGCGCCGAGAACTCGACTGGTGCCAGCGAAGGGAGCGCGTCGGCCAACACGTTGCGCGGCGGCTCTGGCCTGAATCCTGCCATGGGCATGGCGGGCGGCTTTGGGGTGTCGGGCGCTTTCGGAGGGCCGGGCTCCGGCCTGAGCGGCGAGGGGCTCGACCGTCAGCGTCTTTCGGCTGTCATGCAGCAGCTTGGCATTTCGCCCGATGAAATCGGCGCGCTCCGCAACGAGATGTCATCGGGCGCGCTCACGCCGGACGACATGCAGGAGCTATGTCTGCACTTGGCGTCGCGTCAGGTTGGACCCAACGACGTCGCCGGTATCGCGCGCGCGCTCGGGCTCAACTTCACCGATCAGCAGCTCGGTCAATTGCGCAGCTGCACGCAGCTCTCGACGCCCGATGAATTCAACTCGCCGGGCAAGCAGCTCGGCGTCGAGGTCGGAGCGGAGAGCGCCGCGCCGGCATCGAGCGGGCGCCAGGTTTCTTCGATCGAGCAGACTTTTCGCGGTCTCGACACGGCGCAGACTCCGGCCGCGCCCTCGACACGCGAACTCACTCAGTTCGGCTACTCGATGTTCTCGTCGCGTGTGTCGACCTTCGCGCCGGTCACCAACGTGCCAGTGGGCAACGATTACGTGATCGGCCCGGGCGACCAGCTCAGGATGCTGATGTGGGGACGCATCAACAACACCCTCACACTCAACGTTGCGCGCGACGGCTCGGTCATGATCCCCGAGATCGGGCCGCTGCAGGTCGCGGGCCTCACCTTCGAGCAGACCAAGCGCCTGATCGAGGGTCACGCCGGTCAGATCACGGGCGTGCAAGTCGAAGTGACGATGGGCAAGCTCAGGACGATCCAGGTGTTCGTCGTGGGCGAAGTGACGCAGCCCGGCGCGTACACGGTGAGTGCGCTGTCGCACGTGTCCAACGCGCTCGCGGCTTCGGGAGGGATCACCAAGGTCGGGAGCCTCAGGCGGATCGAACTCAGGCGCGGTAATCACGTGGTGCGCTCGATCGATCTTTACAATCTGCTGCTCAACGGCGACGCCGAAGGCGACGAACAGCTCGAACCGAACGACGTTATCTTCGTCCCGGTGATTGGTCCCGTAGCGGGTGTGGCGGGTGATGTGAAACGGCCCGCGATCTACGAACTCTCGAGCAACGGCCAGAGCCTCGCCTCTGTCGTGCGGCTGGCGGGCGGGATCAGCGCGTTCGGCTACTCGCAGCGCGTGCAGGTCGAGCGGATCGAAAACCACGACAAGCGTATCGCGCTCGATATCGATCTCAACGACATCCGCTCACGGCGCTTCGATATCCGTGACGGCGATCTGATCAAAGTCTACCCGGTGCTGCCGCAGCAGCACGACATCGTGCAGGTGCGCGGCAACGTCAACCGCCCGGGCAAGTATCAATGGCATCCCGGGATGCGTGTGTCGGATCTGATCGACGAGGCGGAGGGCGTCGCGCCGCACACCTTCTTCAAGTATGCGCTGATTCGCCGCCAGGAAGGGCGCGAGAAGACGATTCACATGGTGCCGGTCGATCTTGGCGAGGCGATGTCCGATCACCTCGCGGCGCCGGAGAATATCACGCTCAAACAGCAGGACGAGCTGACTGTCTTCAACGAATCACAGATGAAGTACCTGCCGATGGTGCAGGTATTCGGCGAGGTGCGAAATCCCGGATACTACGTGCTGAGCCAGGGTATGCGCGTGACCGATCTGCTTTATCTCGCGGGCGGGCTCAAGGATGACGCCTACCAGCAGCAGGCCGAGCTGGCGCGCACCGAGGTGGTGAACGGCTCACATACGCTGCACACCACGATGGACATCAACCTGCGCTCCGCGCTCGACGGCGAGACTGACCACAATCCAACCCTCGTCGCCAACGATCAACTGTTCGTGCAACGGGCGTCGGATTGGCATCTGCCGTGGGTAGTGGCGGTGCGCGGACAGGTCGCGCGTCCGGGACCGTACACGATTTACGACGGCGAACGGATTGCGAGCGTGATCGAGCGCGCGGGCGGGCTGCTCCCCGACGCATACCTGCCAGCCACCGTGCTTATTCGTCAGTCGGTCAAGCGCGAAGAGCAGGCGCGCCTCGATGAGGCGCGGCGGCGGCTTCGCGCGCAGGTCGCGCATCTGCAGATGAATCCGACGCTGCTGACTGCGTCGGCTCAGCAGGCGAGCCCGCAGAACGCCGCGATGCAGGCGCAGACGCTGCAGATGGTCGAGCGCGTGCTGTCAGAGACCGAGGGTCAGCAGGCCTCGGGCCGGCTCGTCATTCACATGCATCCGCTCGACCAACTCGCCAATTCACCAGACAATATCGCGCTGCTCGATCAGGACCAGCTCACGATCCCGCGGCGGCCGGCCGCAGTTAATGTGCTCGGCCAGGTGTACAATCCGGCCGCGATCGTATTTCGACCCGGTCTCACGACGCGCGATTACCTCGAACAAGCGGGAGGTCCCAACGAGGACGCCGACAAAGACCACATCATGGTGGTCAAGGCCAACGGTGCGGTGCTGACTGACGAGGGAATCAAGCAGAGCAAGCGTTCGACGATGTTTCCGCTCCTTCCGGTGGTATCGGGCGGTCTAATGTCGGCCCAGCTCGAGCCCGGCGACACGGTGTACGTGCCGGAGAAGTTGATTTTCGAAAACAAGATGCAAGAGACCGCGACGATCGCGCAGATCGTGGCTAACGCCGCGACCGGCCTCGCGGTCGTAGGAATTCTGGCTTCGAGTCTTTGATTGAAATGAAAGCCTACCGGGTCACGGTCATGGTAGCGATTGCGATGGCGTTGGCTGTCGGCGTCGCGCGCGCCCAGACTGCGGCTCCGAGCGACGACCGCCTTGACACACAACGTCTGTTTCGTGCGGCGGGCGTGCTCTACGGCCTCGATCCAAACCTGCTGGCGGCGATCGCGTCAGTCGAGTCTGCGGGCAATCCCGATGCGATCTCGCCCAAGGGTGCGCAGGGGTTGATGCAGTTGATGCCGGCAACCGCGGCGCGTTTCGGCGTGGTCGACAGCTTCGATCCGGTGAGCAACACGATCGGCGCCGCGCGATTCATCAACTATCTGCGGCAGTGGCGTGCGGCGCATGGCGCGAACGCCCCGCTCACGCTCACTGAGCTGCTGGCGGCATACAACGCGGGCGAGGGCGCAGTCGAAAAATACCGCGGCATCCCGCCATATCCGGAGACGCAGGAGTACGTGCGGCGGGTGTTGATTGCCTACCTGTTCGGTTCCGATCACGATGAGCTCACGCACAAGCTGAAGACCTCTGTAAAGACTCAGTCGCCGGCGCGGACGCACGTCGCAGAGCCGCCGAAGGGCGAAGACCCGATCGCCAAACTCGCCGAGATTCGGCAGCATCGCGCTGTCGCGCTCAGCCGCTACGAAGCCGCCGGGCTCGCAGGAGAACCGCATGACGCGCCCTAAATCGCGGTTGGCGACGCTCTGCGCGATGTTTTTCGCGGCCGGGTTGGCACTCTTTACGATACCGCGCGCCGCCCGGGCCTCGACCTATGCGGCGTACCTGCCGCTCGACGATTCAATCTACGACGAACTCGATACCCTGAACGATCTCGGTCTGCTCGACAGCTACATCTCCACCATCAAGCCCATCTCGCGTGTCGAGGCTGCGCGGCTTGTCGTCGAAGCCGAATCGAACATGTCCGAACAGCAGGATCAAAACGAGCTTGCGCTTTCAATCCTGAAGGCGCTGCACGAGCAGCTGTCCGAAGAAATCGAGTGGGTGGAGAAGGATCACGAGGACAACCTGCCGACCATGGTTCACCCGGTCGAGCGGGTCGAGCTGCAGTACATCTATTCGCAGGGCCAGCGGCGCAAGATCGAGAACCAGAGCCAGGGGCTCGATTTCTCGGAAGGCACTCCACTGCTGCCGTACAACAATAATCTCCCAACCTCGCAGGGCAGCAACGAGGCCGCACTCTGGTCAGGATGGGTGGGGCTGGGTGGATTCGTGACCGGTTATGGTGAAGGAGCGGTAGCGGGACCGCTAACAAAGGATCCGAATAGTGCGTCCCGGGCGCAGATTGTCACCGCGGCGGCGGTGGTGAGTCTGGGCAACCACGCGATTTCATTCGGCCAGGAGCAGATGTCGGATGGCGTAGGCGCTTTCGGCAATCTGTCACAGAGTGGCAATGCCCAGGCGTTCCCCGCCCTGCGCATGCGCAATATCCATCCGAGTCACTTGCCGTTTTTCTTCAGATACCTGGGTCTGTTGCATTACGACGTCTTCTTTGGCCAGCTCGACGCAGGCCGACAGTTCTCGCATCCGTGGATTTCCGGGCAGGTGATTGGATTTCGCACGTTGCCGTGGCTCGAATGGGGCATCACCCACGACGTCATGTTTGGTGGCAGCGGCAATGATAACTACAACTTTGGGGGCTTCCTGGGCCGCGCGACCGGCTTGCACACTGGCAACCCCGCCGGCGCCAACACCAATACGCACTTCAGCCTCTTCGGCAAGATCTACATACCCCAGCTACGCCGCAGCCAACTTTACGGCGAGATCCTCGGCGAGGATTCCTACGGCAAAATCTTGCCCAACTCGATAAATCAATATCTACCCCTCGAGTCGCCGTTCCGAGTCCCATCTTATATTGCCGGTTTGTATTGTCCCGCGATAACACGCGACGGTCGCACTACTGCCCGAATCGAGTGGGTGTTGACCGACAGGGAATACGCGGTCCACAGCGATTCGTTGTACTGGAGCTATCAAAACGCTCTGATCGGAGATGCTCTCGGACCGGGCGCGTGGAACTTAAACGTCGACGGCGGGCGCTGGCTCACGCTGCAATCCAAACTCGATTTGAGCGTCTTCTACACCTATCGCGTGCCGCCCCAGGGGATTGACGGTCTGTCGAAGCTGCCAGGATTCGCAAACAAAGATGAAACCAGCGTCGGATTCGCCTTCGACTTCCTGCATCTGCCGGTCGAGTTCGTACGCGCCGCCGATTCACTTGGCGAAGTACGCGCGCGCACCGGCGTCGAATATGTCAACAACATCAACTACACCACGAAGACCAGCGTCCGCGCGTTAGTCCAGTTATCCTTCGGCCTGACTCCAGGATGGCCCAGCTTCGTATGGCATTGAGATGATGCGCGCGCGTGCGCATCACCGTTGATGGATTACGGCAGCAGCAATATCCGTCCGACCTCTTATCTCGCGCACGAAGTGCCTGCTGGCGAAGGCCGCCTGAGTGACACACAGTACGCGGCGCTCCACCTGCTGTATTACCTGCGACTTTTATGGTCGCGCAAGGTCATCATCCTCGCGGTCACGATCGGCGCCGGGCTCACCTACGGCCTCTACACCAAGCTCTTCGCCGTCAAGTTCTACCGCGCACAGGCTGTTATCGCGCCGGTCTCGTCCGAGCTGAGCTTTGGTCCCGCCTCCAACAGCGGTGATCTGATGGACAGCCTCGGCGGTGGCGGCGGGATCATGTCGCTGTTCAATCTCGCCGGCGGTGGCGATACCGCCGAGATCGCCGAGCGCTACCTCTCGATCATGAACAGCTACGCCTTCACCACCGATCTCATCAAGCGCTACCATCTCGAGCGCAAGATTATCGGCGTTCGGTCCAAGAACGCGCCCACTATCTCGCGCTGGGCGATGCATCGCGACCTCGTGAGCCGCTTCGCATCCGAGTATGACTTCAAGAGCGGCAACCTGCTGCTCTATTTCCTCGACACCAACCGCGACGACGGGGCGCGCATCCTCGGCTATTACCTTGTCAGCCTCCGCGACAAGCTCCGCAACGAGGAAGTGCAGAGCGCGGCGGTCGCGGCAGCCTCGCTGCAGGACGAAATCCGCAAAACCTCCGACGCGCTCCTGCAGACGCAGCTCTACGAATTGATGGCGCGCCAGGTGCAGCGCGAGAAACTCGCACAGGTGCAGGCGGACTTCGCCTTCAAGGTGATCGAGCCGCCCGTCGTGCCCGATAACTACTACGCGCCGAGCGCGCGCAAGAATGCGACTCTCGCCGCCGCCATCGCCTTCATCCTGATCGTAGGATGGACGCTCGGCTCCGACTTCATGCGCCGCGCCCGCCTGCGCTTCGAGGAACTCCAGCAGGCCGAGACGCTCGCGCCGCCAATCCGGAGTACCGAGGCCGAGAGTCCCGCTGTGGATGAACCCGAATCACCGCGCGTCCGCCCGCTCCGTCCGCGAGGCTGAACACCTTCAGCCCCCGTCCCGCCCAAGCCCGAGCGCGAAGGTTTTGTGGGGGCCGCCGCTCAGGTCGGAATGATTTCCATCCGCCGAGTTCAGGCTCGTACGGCGATCGCAGTTGAGGCCGCCGCGAACGCGGTCCTACGCGCGATGCGCCGGATGCTATGGCCGGGGGCACGCCCGCTCGCGCCCGCGCGTGTCGCGATCTACCGTATCGGCAATATCGGCGACACCGCCTGCGCCGTGCCCGCGCTGGCCGCGATTCGGCGCACGTTTCCCGCAGCCCACATCACGCTCATCACCTCGCCGGGCGCGCGCGGCCTTCCTGGTGCGAGCGAGCTTCTCGCCGGCGCCGGCACCACCGACGACATCGTCACCTACTACGCCGATGAAGTCGCGAACGTACGCGGACGCCTGGCCCTCATCCGCGCGATGCGTGTGCGGCGCTTCGATTTGTGGATAGAGCTTCCGGTCGTCGCCGCCACTTTCACCACGCTTGTCCGCAATATGATTGCCGCACGCCTGGGCGGTGCGAGGCACGGCCTCGGATGGCGCCACGACGGGCTGCGCCTCTTCGCGCGCGCGCAGTCCGAGCAAATCGACTTCCCGCCGGAGACCGCGCGCCTGCTCGCGATGCTCGCGGCCCTGGGTCTCATCCCCGCTGACCGCCCTGGCGCCGTCGCGGCGGCGGCATCGCCGCCGTCCCCGCTTGCGATCGGCGCCGTCGATCACGCCGCCGCCGCTCGCCTACTTGCCGCCCACGGCCTTAACGCCCGTCCGCTCGTGATACTCGCGCCGGGCGCCAAGGCACCGCCCAACCGCTGGCCGCCGGATCGTTTCGCCGCGGTCGGTGCGGAGCTCGCCTCCCGTGGCTATGCGCTCGCAATCCTCGGCGGCACCGACGACAGGGCGCTTGCCGAAGATGTCGCTCGCGCGATCGGCTATGCCGCGGCGAGCTTTGCCGGACGCACAACGGTACTCGAGTCGTGCGCGATGCTCACCCGCGCGGCGCTCCTTATCTGTAACGATTCAGGCGTGCAGCATCTCGCGGCTCTGGTCGGCACGCCTTCGGTCTCGCTCTTTTCATGCCGCGATTTCCGCGGCAAATGGTTTCCGTCCGGTGCGCACCATGTGGTGCTCAGAAAGGAAGTGGACTGCCACACCTGCTTTCTCGATCGATGCCCACGTGGGAATCTCTGCATCAACCTGATCGAACCGGCCGAGGTGCTTGATCGCGCGCTCGCGCTCATACCGGCTCCTGGATCCGGCGCGGCCCGCCGCGCCGTCTCAGGATCGTGAATGTCCGTCAACTGGTCCGGAATCAACAGGCGCACGATCGTTGGCCGCGTTATGCGCGCGCCGCTCGGACTGATCCCGCCCTCATCGATCATGACAATCAGGCGCGGTCCGGCGAAGGGCATGCGATGGATAGCCGGTAGCTCGACTCACGGGTGCTGGCTTGGGACTTACGAGTTGCTCAGGCAGGAAGCGATTCTCCGCTTCGCGAAACCGGGAATGACGATCTTTGACATCGGCGCGCAGGCCGGCTTTTACACGTTGCTTTTCTCGCGTGTGGTGGGCCCGAGCGGAACGATCGTCGCCTTCGAGCCTTGCCCAATCGAGAGCCAGCATCTTCTCGCGCATCTCAGCCTGAACGCGATCTCCAACGTTCGAGTAATCAGCGCCGCGGTTAGCGCCAGCACTGGGATCGCCCGATTCACAGTGGACGCCGGCAAAACAGAAAATTCCCTGTGTACCGATTCGTCAAGTCCGCTCTTCGTGCCGACTGTTCAGCTCGATGAACTCGAACTGCCGCCGCCCCATCTTATCAAGATGGATATCGAAGGTGCCGAAACGCTCGCTCTTAAGGGCGCGCGAAATGTAATCAGCGAGCGCAGGCCGGTGATTTTCCTCGCGCTGCATGGCGATGCTCCGCGGCGCGATTGCTCCGAGTTGCTGCGCGGTCAGAATTACGACCTGTTTGACCTTAGCGGACGAAGTATCGAGGGCGACGCGGACACCGACGAAATCTATGCCGTTCCCGCCGACGTAGCCCGCCGCGCCGTCTGAACCGCCGATGTATCGCCCTTATCGACTCGCGTGCCTCTCGACCCATCCGATCCAGTACCAGTCGCCGCTCTTCCGCCTGCTCGCCACACGCCCGGAGCTCGACTTCAAGGTCTTCTTTCTGAGCGATCTCTCCGTGCGCGGCGCACGTGACCCCGGCTTCGGCGTCAACGTCAAGTGGGACGTGCCTCTGCTCGAGGGCTACGACCACGAGTTCCTGCCCTCTTTTGGGGCGCGCGATCGGCTTTCGTTCTGGCGCCCGCTTGCCGCGCACCTCTTCCCGGATCGAACCCGCGAATTCGACGCGCTTTGGGTTCACGGCTATGCGCATCACGCGCTGCTGATGGCGATCCTCATGGCGCACTCCAGGGGGATCAAAGTTCTGCTGCGCGGCGACTCGCAGCTCGCCGGCGATCCTGTAGATCCGCTTCGTCGGAGCCTCAAGCGCGCGCTTATCCCGCGTCTCTTTGCAATGATCGACGGCTTCCTTACGATTGGAATCCGCAACCGCGACTACTACTTGAGCTATGGCGTCGCGCCGGAGCGAATCTTCATGATGCCGTACGCGGTGGACAACGCGTACTTTTCGGCGCGCGCCGCCGAGGCGCATCCTGCGCGCGAGAATTTCCGCGCCGCGCTCGGCCTCGCACCCGGCCGCCCGGTGATTCTCTACGCCTCCAAGCTGCAGGCGCATAAGCGCCCGCGCGATCTGCTCGAAGCCCACGCGCGCCTTGCGCCCGAAATGAATCCCGCGCCTTACCTGCTTTTCGTCGGTGACGGCTCCGAGCGGTTCGCGCTCGAAGCGCGTGCGCGCGAGCTTGGCGCCGAATCGATTCGCTTCGCGGGCTTTCGCAACCAGTCTGAGCTGCCCGCCTTCTATGATCTCGCCGACGTCTTCGTGCTGCCTTCCGGGCGCGAGCCGTGGGGCCTCGTCTTGAACGAGGTGATGAACGCGGCGCGGCCGGTGATCGTGAGCGATCGCGTCGGCGCGGCGCCCGACCTGATCGAGGATGGTGTTAACGGCTTTGTCTATCCCGTCGGTGATGTCGATGCACTCTCCGACCGGCTCGCGCGCGTGCTCCGCGATTCGGAGCGGGCAGCGGCGATGGGCCGCGCGTCGCTCGAGCGCGTCGCGCGCTACAACTACGCGGCCGACGGTGAGGCTCTCGTGGCCGCGCTCGATTCGCTGATAGGCGATCGCGCCCGCGCCGCCGCGTGACTCCGTTGCGATGCGGGCCTCACCATTCGAGCGGCTTTCTACAAAATCCGCTCGGCCGTCACTCCACCGGGAGGCCGATGCGAGCGAGCGGAGTGAAGCGAGCAGCGGGTGAGGGCCGGCCTCCAACGATGATCACCAGGGCACTTCATTGAACCGCCTCGAGCGGATCCCGATCACAGTTCGGCACCGCGCCCGGCCTCGATGGCGCCTCCTGGCTCGCCGCTCCCGCCTACGACCTTGTGCTTTCGGCGTTCGCTTCCGAGCGCGGCCTCGAACGCGTGATCAATGGGACCGATACGATTCGGCTGAGCCCGCGCTCGCGCGCTTTTGTCGCCGAGACGCATGAACCTGAGCCGTGGCATCGCCTGATGAGCGAAGTCCGCGCCGGCGATCGAATCGCCGAGGTCGGCGCGAATATCAGCCTCCATGCGCTTGCGATGGCGGCGCGTGTTGGCCCGGGCGTCGGCGCATGATGCTGGTCGAAGTTCATCCATTCGCGTGGCGCGGCGTCGGCACCACGGGCGATTCGATAACGCAGATGCTCGACACGATGGGCTATCGCGCTGAGACCGTGTCAGGGGCGCCGCTCGCTGCTATCAGCGACTATGGCCATATCGTTGCGTTACGACGATGAGTCGGTGATAGCAGGCACACGAATCTGGCGGCGGGTTCGGCCAGCGCGACAGTGATACCGATGCGGAAGGCCAGATACCTGATATCCGGCATAACTGGCCGGAGCCGACCTACGCGCGATGCGGAATTCGTGGTGTTCCCCGAGGCGAAGCGCGCGGCCTTCTGGTTGAAAGCAGCGGGCGACGATCGCGCTCCGATTATCGTACCCAACGGCGCCGCGCGGGATTTCTTTTCCGGCCCGCGCAACTGGGAAGCGCTTGCGGCGCAACGCTTCAATGATCGGCTCGCGCTCTACATGGGATGGATTGGACCAGTTCACGGCGAGCTCAACGCGATCCGCACGATTGCATGACCGTATCGGTGAGGCTCGCGATGATCGGTTCGCCGCCCGCTGATTTCCAGGCGGTTCTCAGGCAGACGATCAGCGAATCTCACGCAACCGACAGGGTCGAGCTGCATTTCATGGTAGGATGACGCCAGAATGCGGCGGCTCGAGCGCGCGGCTGTGTGACTTATCATTTACAGGCCGCTCTCGATGAACCTCAAGTTCGTGGCATCGGCAGTGGCCAAGCTTTTCGAATATGGCGCGGCGGGATTGGCGATCGTCGCTCCAATCCAGGGAAATTATCGAGAATTTCTCGGCAACGAAAAGTGGGTCGTATTCACCGACGTCGAAGATCCGCGCTCGATTGCACGCGCGCTTGAAGAGGTTCTCGCCGATCGCGATCGCTACGTTGCGATGAGCCGGGCCGCGCGCGAGGCGCATGAGAAGCGCCTCAACTACGAAACTTTATTTCAACCGGTGGAAGAGAAATTGTCGGCGTTCGCGGCGCACAATTCGCGATGAGAGTCTGCATCTCCAGCGTCGGCCGGTTTCACACTTTCGATCTCGCGCGGGAAGTCGCGCGGCGCGGTCATCTCGCGCGGCTATACACAGCCTATCCCCGCTGGAAGGTTGACTGCGTTGCTGCAGATCGCGTGAGCACCTTCCCGTGGCTGATGACGCCCGCGATGGTCGCCAATCGGCTTGGCTTCAGCACGATCCGGGACTCGCTCAATTTCCCTACCATGATCACCTTCGACCGCTGGACCGCGGCGCACCTGGAGCCGTGCGACATTTTCCACTGCCTTTCCGGTTTCGGCGTGAGCAGCCATCGTAAAGCGCGCGAGCGGTCCGGCGCGTTCACGATCTGCGATCGAGGCTCGAGTCACATCCTCTTTCAGCAGGCAATTCTCGAAGAGGAGTACGAGCGATGCGGCCTCAAGTGGGGTGGGATCGACCCGCGGGTAATCGAGCGCGAGCTCGCCGAGTATGACTACTGCGATCAGATCTGGGTGCCGTCGCGCTTCAGTTTCAATTCCTTCGTTCAGCACGGCGTGTCGCCTTCGAAGCTCGTACTCAATCCTTACGGTGTTGACCTCTCGACGTTCCAGCCAATGCCAAAAGGCGATGACGTTTTCCGCGTGCTGTTCGTCGGCTCGATCTCGATGCGCAAGGGCGTGGGCGATCTGATCGAAGCCTGCGCGAGCGCAGGAATCCCCGGAGAGAACCTACGGCTGGTCGGTGCATGCGAGCCCGACGGCCGCGCGTTACTCGAACGATACAAGGATCAATTCAGATTGATCGGCGCAATCCCGCGCGGACAGCTCGCAACCTACTACAATGAGGCATCCGTGCTGGTTCTCCCGTCGGTCGAGGAAGGATTAGGACTGGTAATGGCGCAAGCAATGGCATGCGGTGTACCGGTCATTGCCAGCACCAATACGGGTGGCAACGATTTCTTCACTGATGGAGTCGAAGGCTTCATCGTGCCGATTCGCGACCCGCACGCGATTGCCGAACGCGTCGTGCGGCTACGCGAGGATTTGAGTCTTCGGGAAAAAATGTCGCAGGCCGCGCTCGCGCGGGTCCGTTCCATCGGCGGCTGGAACGCATACGGGGAGAGGGCAGAGCAGATCTACTCGCGCGCGCTCGAAGCGCGGCGCGCGGCGTGAAATGCGAATCCTTTACAGCGAAACCGGCGCCTACCTGCCGTCGAGCGCTCACTTTCTCGAAGCGATGGAGCAGCGCGCCGCCGCTGGTCACGGCGAATTTCTGTTCTTCGACGAGGCCCGCTTTATCGCGCCGTGCGGTTCGCTGGCCGATCGCGTAGCGCGCCGCGTCGTTGGGCGCCCGCTCCGCGGCTACGGCGAGATCAATCGCGCGTTGCTTGGGGCGGCGGAAAGCTTCAAGCCCGACGTCATCCTGATCGCCAAGGGCGCCTACTTCGCACCGGCAACGCTTCGCGCGCTGAAAGAATCGAGCGGCGCTACGCTCGTCAACTACGCCTCCGACGATCCCTTCAATCCGGCAAGCAGCTCGCGCGACGTGCTCGATTCGATTCCGCTCTTCGACCTCTATCTTTCGACGCGGCGCGCCGCGATGGCCGATATCGCGCGGGCCGGATGCCCTCGCGTCGAATACCTGATGTTCGGCTACAAGCCCGAGCTGCATTTTCCCGAAGCGCCGCGGACAGTATCGGAGCACGCGCGCTTCGATTCCGACGTCGCTTTTGTCGGCGGATGCGACGCCGACCGCGCCCCTTACTTCGAGCATCTTGCGCGCGCGATTCCGGGCCTCAGGATGCATCTCTACGGCGCCTACTTCGATCGTTATCCCGCCCTCAAACCGTTCTGGTGTGGGATGGCGACCGGGCGCGACTATCGCCTGGCGCTCGGCGGCGCGAAGATCGCGCTCAACCTGGTGCGGCGCGCGAATCGCGACGACCACGTGATGCGCACCTTCGAGATCCCGGCCTGCGGCGCGTTTATGCTCGCCGAGCGCACGCTGGTGCACGAGGAATTGTTCGAGAAAAATCGCGAGGCCGTATTCTTCTCATCGCCCGCCGAACTAACGGAGCGCGTGCGCGAGTGGCTCGCGCGCGACGCGGAGCGCGTTCAGATCGCGGCGGCGGGTCATCGAAAGATCGTGTGCGGGGCGCATCACTATGCCGACCGCCTCGCGCGAATCGTGGACCTCGTGACTGGGGGCGGTGAAACCGTATCGGCGGATGCGCCGGCGAGCGAGCACAATAGGGAAGGCGCTCCGCGCACTCACTGGTACCGGCCCCGTCGGCGCCTCCAAGATCCTTCGTCGCGCAACGTCCGCTCGGGATGACAAACAGTGCACGACGCCATCCGAATAACCTCGCCCGCTCGGTTGCGGGAGAGACCGATGCGAGCGAACGGAGTGAAGCGAGCAGCGGGTGAGGGCGGGTCTCCAAGAAAGCTTGCTGGCTCGTTTTGGCTGTAATTCCTGATCGAACAAGGTAATCGGTAATGACCGCCAGAATCCCGCTCGATCGCTACCTGTACGAGGATGTCTATCCGGCGTTCAAAGCCACGACCGACGAAAAGGCGATCACCGCAAAAATCAATCGCGCCTTTCTGACCTGGCTCGCAGAGCGATATCAGACGCTCACTGGTAACGATCCGATCGCGGTCGCAGATATTGGCTCTGGACCGTGCGACACTCTTGTTAAGTACCTGGCGCAAGTGCCTTTCACCCCGGGGTTCGAGGTGAGAGCTACAGATTTCCTTCCTGCCTACGCCGATTCGGAGCGCGGTGAGGCGCTGCGGATGCTCGCTGCGGCACAGGCGGAAGGAACCTTGAAGCTAACGGGATTCTCCGCCAAAGCGGGAGACGCTTTCAGCGGCAGACTTTTGCACCTACTCTCCGGCCCGCACGATGGCCCGAAGATGCGCGGCGGGTTCAAAATCGTGTTCGCATCGCATGTCATGTATCACGCCGCTGGAGTGGCCGATGTGCAGCGGATGCTGGCTGACATCGCGAGTAACCTCCTTGCGCCCGACGGTGTCTGCATCATGTACCACCTGGCCGCCGCGCCCGGGACGTTCCAAAACCTGCGCGCAAGGTTCGGCAGCGAAGCGGGCGTTTCGCGAGACAGCAATACAGGCGCGGTAACGATCGACGACCCGCCCGCACAGATCGCCTTCGCATCTGCGGCGCTCGGACTGCCGCTCATTGAAGGTGACTTCATCACCAATCTGCAGTTCAGTACGCTTGGCGACGAAGAGTGGCAACGCTTCAAGGATCCGCGTACTTATGCTGCCCTGGCGGATTCGCATCCTGCGGCATACGAGGACCTCAAGCGATTGTATTTTGTGGTTCAACGCGCACCGCTCGAGTTTGCCGCCGACCATTCTGCTGCAGGGCTCGTCCGCTTCATGGACGAGGCCCGCCAGGTGATTGAAGCAGCAGGCGGCAAGCTGCCCTCGAGTGAACGCATGCAGGTCTTTTGCCGCCGCGACGCTCCCGTTCGTTTGCGTGAGAATTTGAGGTCCGCAGTGGCGGCAAGTCTGTCAGCGGCTTCCCAGCATGGCGCTTGACCTGAACGATGACTTGATCGCGGGCGGTCCTCCGGCCGCGGCTACACTTGATGACGACTGGTACGCGAGCGTTGTCGGCGCCAACGCGAAGCCGGTTACAATTGGCGCGCGCTTTCGGCTGATCGCAATCGCGGCGGGCGTGATCGTGGCGCTCAATATCTATGCTCCCGGCGGCCCAACACTGGCCGAGCGGATCATCGCCTCGGCGATCATCGCGGGATGCTTCCTGCCGGTCTGGCTTTGGATGGATCGGGTCGATCGCTCGATCCCGTTCATGCCGTTCATCGCAGTGTTCTACGGTTTCTATTACGCGGTCCCAGTGTTCCTGCTGCGGAAATTTTCGACCGATATGTTCAAGAGTCCGTTGCCTGACCATGCGATTGCGCTCGCGCTCGGGTATGCGCTGCTCGGCCTCGTCTGCATGTACGTCGGATACTACGGGATCGTGGCGAAGGCGCTTGGCGACGTGTTACCGCGCTTCACGTTACGTTGGCGCGACCCGCGCGTGGCGAAGCAGGTCAGCCTGGTTCTGGCCGCGATCGGAATTTTCCTTTCCAGCTCGATGATAGGAGAGCGCGTACCCGACGAGGTCGGTGAACTCTTGATGTACGCCGCCGACTTCTCTCTGGTCGGAATCTGCGTGCTGATGGCGTTGCAACTTTCGGGCAAGCTCGATGTTCTGACCGGGATCGTGCTGTGGGCGGTATTAATCCC